>JAKLPW010000218.1 GCA_022013675.1 Anaerolineae bacterium
AGGAGTACGCGTTTCGCATTGAGCACCGCCGTGAATAGGCGGTGCTGGATCACGCTGCTGCTGGCTCGACAGGATTAACAGGATTCACAAGATTTCTACCGCTTAGGTTGTCCGATTCATCCTGTCAAACGCTTGGCATCATTGGGTGAGTGTTTCCCGACCGAGACTCTCCACCAGAGAGCCTTTGCGTTCTTAGCGCCTTTGCGTGAGTGCTCGATCACACTGCTGCCCAGCATCGGCTCTTTCAGGCCGGTGCGGCCGGAGCCCTCGGCGTGAGCTCTGTCGAACACTCGAGCCGAAGGCCAACGCGTTGGATACCTCACCTATCCCGTCTTGTAGACCTCACGTCGGTGCTTGATGAGGTGAACGGTAATCCGTCGTTCTGTCCTGTCGACAGTATAGAGAGCACGGTAGTCGCCGATTCGCAGTTTGAAGACGCCCTTCCATTTACCGGTCAGCGGCTCCAGCGTCACTGCATCGAGATTCTCTGCCAACCAACGTAGCTTATTCAGTATACGCCGAGCTACCGGTTTGTCCAGACCTGCGAGGTCGTCCCTGGCCTCGGGCATGAGATCTAGGCTGTACATGTTACCACTCCACGCCAAGTTGCGCAGCAACCTCTTGTGCTGGAATCCCCCGGGTTCCGCGGCTTTCTGCCTCCAAAGAGCGCCGAAGTCTAGCCTCGATATCCTCACGTAACTCCAAACCCTCATCTGGATCGCCGAGCATCTCCGATAGTTTCTGTTCCACCACCTCCCCGATGATCTGTTTCAATTCGTCCACCGTCAATTCGATCATTCTTGTACGCATGATTCGCTTCTCCTAGTGGGGTCACAGGAAACGGGTTTCACTATGAACTTCCTGAGTTGCCACTCGTCTCCGCATCATGATAACACAAGGCCAGCCCATCGTCAAGTGGGAGAAGCTTTCAGGAATCAGCTATCAGCTAGAGGATCGCGCCCATCTTGGGGGCCCCGCCGCCGCTCCTCCACCCATTGCAATTTCCTCCTTCACATGTTATAATGGGCTTGCGGCCCAGTCGGGCACGCCAGCCGTTGGTCAGTGAGTGCTGAACACATGGTGGAAGGGGAGGATCTGATGGGCGGCATCGACGAGATGGTGCCGTGGGCCAGCGATACAGCGCTCGTTGCCGTTGAGTACCTGGGCGCCATCGTGGCATCGCGAGAGGTGAGCGCCAATCCACCCACGGTCACTGTCACCTATCCCAATGGAGGCGAGTCTCTGAGCGGATCAGTCGCCACTGCCTGCTGGGAAGGGCTCGATGACGATGGCGATGATCTGACCTACACAGTGCTCTTCAGCTCCGACGCGGGCTCGAGCTGGCAGACCCTCACCTCCGGGCTGAGCGGGAGCGAGTTCGATCTGCCGCTGGACGATCTACCAGGGACGGATCAGGGACTGCTGCGCGTGATCGTGTCCGACGGAGTGCACACGGGCGAGGATGAATCCGACGGCACATTCAGCGTGGAGGGAAAAGCGCCCCAGGCGTTCATCATCTCTCCCGACGAGGGCTCCAGGTACAACCCGGGGCAGCAGGTGACGCTGATGGGTGAGGGGTACGATGTCGAGGACGGCATCCTGGGAGAGGGCGGGTTGAGCTGGAGTTCAGATCTGCAGGGTGTTCTGGGGATCGGCAGGCATCTGGCGGTGACGGATTTGTACACGGGCACTCACGAGATATCGTTGCGGGTTGCCGACAGCGATGGTCAGAGCTCGACGACCAGTACAACGATCCTGGTGTATCTGCCGGAGTATTATGTTAGGTTGCCGATGGTGATGAAGTGAATGCAGCTTTCAGCGGTCAGCTATCAGCGGTCAGCTTACGGCCTTCGGCGGGCAGCGGGTAGCTGGTAGCAGGTAGCGATCGCACCGTCGTGAAAAGGCAGTACTCGACAGGATTCACAGGATTGACAGGATCCTTGTTGCTTTAATTCTCTTGTTGGGTGAGGGTCTCCTGATTGAACCCTCTGACCGCTCGGTCGGGAGACACTCGCTGAACGGTTAGTCGCTCGGTCAGGAGACACTCGCTGAACGATGAGGCCCTCCCCCGTGCGAAGGACACTCACAGGGGAGGGGACTCGGGTTTCCCCCCGTGTTGATCACGGACCCGTGTAGTTTACGGACCCGTGTAGTTTACGGGCAGGATTGAGGGGGGGCAACTAACCTCACGCCAAGATGCAAAGATCGCCAAGAACCTGAAGAAGAAGCTGATAGGACACGGATTTCGACCGTGCCGAGCCTGCACCGCCATGAACAGACGGTGCTGGCTTGACTTCGTCACACGTAGAGCGCCCCGTCCCGGTTCCAAACGAGCGCCCGCCCGCGGGCGCACACGTGGGTGCGCCCCTACAGGTGGTCCGGGGCTTGCCCGGAGACGACATCGTACATCCTGCGAGCGAGATCACTCATTGCCTGCTGAATAGTGCACGTTTCCCAGCTTGGAGGCCTCCTCCATAAACCGAATATGCCCGAACCTCACGTTGTCGAAGCTACCCGTAACGACAACCTTCATCACACCCCACTGCCCTCCGTAATCTTATCATTCACGTCGAGCAAACCCGGCACCTCTTCTTCGTACACGATATAGATGTATCCTCCGCCACAGTCGGAATACATGGCCCCGGCATACCTGGACAGGTAGTAGTCCAGGGTCGCCTTGAGGTCGATGGTGTCGAAGCGGGTGCCTAGGCGGCAGGTCGGTCACTGCCAGGCGTCGCCTGATTCCGCTTATTCGGCTCCAACGCGCTTGGCCTGAGGCAGTGTGCCGTTCAGCAGGCGGTGCTCGTACGTGTCTTCTCTCCTGCATCGGTTGATGATGGTTGTCTCGTTGAGGGGCGCGCCCATGGTCCAGTAGACCTTCCCGCGATCCTGGTAGTAAGTGATGTGCATCCGGTAGAACCTGCCCTCATAGCCGTGCTCCCGTATGTGGCGAGCCAGCCGCACAAAGAGATTGTCATCTACTTGCCCGCGGACGATATACTCGTGGGGCCACAAGGGCATCGTCTTGGCGAAAGTCCAGTGTGCCGAGTCAATGAACTCCTGCAGAACACCTGGCAACGGCACTGGATCATTCGTCATGCTGCGCCTTCCTTGCCCGGCCCCAGCTCGGACAGGACACCAGCAATGGCTTCCAAATGATCCACGATCAGCCTCGCCACATGGTCCCTTTCCTCACCGGTCTCGACGTCAACGGCAATCACGAACTCGTCATTGAAACGGGTCGCCAAGATGCGCTCCCTGGTAGCCCACGGCTCGATCAATCGTCGCACCTCGTGCCCACGGCCAAAGTCAGTTGACGAAAAGACCAGCCACAGCGGAGTTTCGCCATGTTTCTTCCATAGGCCAAAGTGAATGCCGAACCACACTCCAACGCCTTGACCACCCGGGAACCTTGCGTATTGCCCGATCCGTTCCCATGATGCTTGCCGTGTATGCCCGCTGATACTTAGGATGTCCTTGGTGACCGCCAGGTCCACGGAAGCCTGCACAATCGAGCCCAACCCAAGGATAAGCGCGGGTGTACGCTGGTCGGTTGCCTCAGTTGAGGATATGGGTACGAACGCCTCACTATCAGCCGCTACACAGAGCGCGCGCAACTGGATCAGATCACTTCTTGCCCCTTGATCGTCCAATGCCTCAAGCTCCAAGGCCGAAAGCAGGTTTGTCCAGGACGTGAGCGCAACTGTCGGGCCGTCGCCAGTTTTGACGGCGCGGACAATCCCGGCGGCAGAATCTCCATCTGCCACATCAATCTTGGCCTTTTTAAGTTTGCGACTGACCTCGCGCCACACTGTCTCTTCACGCCTGGCCGGCACGACCATCAGGAGAACTGTCGGCAGCGTGTGCTTGGCTAGCTCTCTTATGTAGCCGACCGGCTGCCTGTCCGTCAGCCCGGCCCAGAACTTGTTTTCAACATAGACGCGCAGTTCATTTCCGTCATATCCGGCCATGTCAGGGCGCGTCTGGTCTTTGGCCTGCTGAGTCCTGAACCAAAGGCTTGGCAGGTCCGGGGCAAGTCCTCGAAGAAGCTTCATCATGCCGGCTCGGGCGGATTCATTAGAGTCAAGGATAAACGCCAGCGCATCGGTTGCGACATCTTCAGTCTCCTGGGAGAAACGCTTCTGGACGATGTAGCTGAATACCGTTTCCATTCCTTCTCCTTGAACCAACATCTATCCAGAATCCACTTCCCTCCCAACCGGTGGCTAGAGGGATTCCGACTACTCCAAAAGCGCGCACCACTAGCGAGCAACGGACTGCTATACCTCTGCGACGAGGAACACGATTCGGTTCCGCGGTACACACCCATTCTACCAGGGCTCCCACGAATCGTCAAGATTGCGTATTCGCTCATGTGAAATGATACCGAAGGAATGATGTCCATTGACGACAAGATGGAGATTGACGAACGAAGGAAGTATCAGCGTATGATGCAACAGCAGTTGACAATCACGTGTTTTCGTGCTACACTATTTTACGTGGAGGTAACGATGGAAACACAGAACATCACGCTCTCAATTCCCAAAGACGTCTTGCTAAAGGTCAAGTTACTTGCCGTCAAGCGCCAGACTTCAGTCTCTGGCCTGCTAGCTCAAACACTAACAAGGCTAATCCAGCAAGAGGATGCCTACGTGCACGCGCGACAGCGCCACTTGCAGCGCCTCGAACAGAGCATCGACCTGGGCACAGGAGGCCAGATCCTGATCCGACGCGATGAGCTTCATGAGCGAGTCTAGAGATCTGCAGTTCGTCGACACCAACATCCTGATCTACGCGCACGACCACTCCGCGGGGAGCAAGCACATACGAGCCCGTGATCTGATTCGTGCACTTTGGCAGTCGGGTGAGGGTTGCCTGAGCATCCAGGTATTGCAGGAATTCTATGTGAACATAACCCACAAGGTTGCCAAGCCCCTCAAGGCAGATGTGGCAGCGCAGATCATTGCTGACCTTTCCGTGTGGCACGTACATCGACCCGGAGTGGAGGACGTCCTGGACGCGATTCGCCTGCAGGACCGGTATCAGACCTCGTTCTGGGACGCCATGATCATTGTCAGTGCCATTCAGTTGGGCTGCCAGACGATCTGGTCAGAGGATCTGAGCATAGGGCAGGTGTATGACACTGTGACTGTAACCAGCCCTTTCAAGGCCCACCGTTCTCGGGCAAGAAAAACAGTAGGGCCTTAGGGGGCCGCTTCGAGGAAACCCTAGGAGTCTATCCTTACTGGCGCGCCCGTCGGGACTCGGGCCCACAGCCTTCTGATTCGATTATGAAGGTTGTGATAGACCGGATGGTAGAACCAGAGTACAATGACTCCCGTTGGAAATCAGTTTTGGGAGGAAGGAGACAGCGGGATGGCAAAGGAAGTACTTTTCCTGGTGGAAGAGGCTGCTGAAGGTGGATACATTGCTCGCGCTTTGGGACATTCCATCTTTACCGATGCCGATACCTGGGACGAACTCTACAGGATTTTTGTCGCATGGAAGGCCCCCTCGTGTTGGGTGAGTGTCTCCTGACCGAATCCTCTGACCACTCGGTCGGGAGACCTTCGCTATCAGAGCGGTAGACCTTCGCTATCAGAGAATATTCTCCAGCACCAGCGCTTCAGGTCGGTGCGGCCAATCACCGCGAGCACCCCGTTTCCCATTGCTATCCCCTCCCTCATGTGCTATAATGAATCTAATGCACAAACAAGCACCCGCGTTGTAGGCCAGCCATCGCCATTCGTCAGACACACAGGGACATACCCCATGGCAGAGACACCGTTTGTGAGTATCAGCCAGACCTTGAAAGACTAGCCTCGTGGACAAGCGCCTGATTCGCCAACTCATTGCTGGCAAACGCTAGCACCACCACCGCGAGCTGTCTGCTCTTCTTCTCATCGTGATTGCGTATGCAACTTGACCCAACGGAGGTGACATTGTGAGAATAATAAAAGTCCTGGCTATGCGGAGAGTCCTGATTGGGGTGGGCGTGGTAGCCTTTGGTGTCCTGATGATGTGCGTGAGCACTGGTGCCTGGGGTGCGCCGCTACAGAGCGTTCGAGCTGCGCCTGATGCGGCGTCAGCGGATCTGAGCAGTGTCACCCTCTATCCTGTAGCCGACGCCTACGTTTCGGAGGTCGCGGGGACCTACAACTTCGGCGACCGCGACAAGCTGGACGTGCAGAATCTGGACAGCGGGGAGTTTCCGGATGATAGGCGCTCCTACGCGGGGTTCGATCTCTCGAATATCCCCAGTGGCGCCGTGGTCTCAAGTGCTAGTTTCAGGGCCTACCTGTACAATGCCCAGGGCCTGAGCAAGGTCAGCCTGGAGCTGCGCCGGGTGACGTCGCCCTGGACCGGCAGTGGCGTCACCTGGAACAAAAAGCCGTCGTCCAGTGCCTACGGCGATGAGCTTGTGAGCACCCAGACCGGCTACGAAAGCTGGGATGTGACCAGCTTAGTTCAGGGCCACTGGATCAGTCGCGATTTCGGATCTTCCACCAACCATGGGTTGGAGTTGCGGGGCCCGGAGAGCGGAGATTACTACCTCAGGAGTTTCTACTCCGCTGAGGCACAATTGTACAGGCCATACCTGATCGTCGAGTACAGCGTGCCAACCACTACCCCCACGGCCACCCTCACGGCCACGGCGACTGAAACAGAGTCGGCGACTGAAACAGAGTCGCCTACTGAAACACAGACGCCAACAGAAACGCCGCAGGCGACAGCCACACCGACGGCTACGGGAACACCGCCGGGCGAGCTGCCTGACCTGGTAATCACCAACGTCTGGTATGAGAACGGCTCGATCTGCTATCAGATACGGAACATCGGCCAGGGAACCGCCCCGAAGGGACACAGCTCCATTTTGTACGTTGACGGGCTGCAAGTGGCTGTAGTCCAGGTGAACGTGGAACTGGCCCCGGGAGAGAGGCGCAACGGGTGCTTTGAATACGGGTGGCAATGCACGCCATTGACGGACACCATACGCGTGTGCGCCGATGGGCAGTTATTCGTCGTCGAGAGTGATGAGACGAATAACTGCACCGAGGAGACGTGGAAATGCGACAGCACGTCTCCCACGATCACCTCTGGTCCCACCGTGTCGGAGATAACGCAGACTTCGGCTATCGTATCGTGGACCACCGGCGAGGACGGCGATAGTAGGGTACGGTACGGTGAGCGTGTCAGGTCATACGAGTATCAGGCAGGGGATGCAACACTCTCGTCCGTACACCGGGTCGTCCTGACTGGCCTTAGGCCTTCGACCACCTACCAGTATTATGTCGAATCAACGGATTCCGGCGGGAACACCGTCACCAGCGCGGAAAGCTACTTCCGGACGCTGGCATCCCCTGGCGGCGCCGCGCCACAGGTGACGTACCTGGGTCTCATGAAGAGAGGTCTGCCGCCGGACTTCGCAGCCGGCATGGCCGATTACGAGGACGTGGACAAGGTCGAGTTCTACATGGACGGAGTTCATGCGGAGACAGACTACTCTGCTCCGTTCTCGTTCAGTCTGGATCCCAGGTTCATGCGCATGTCCCGAGCGGCGTACTTCGCCGAGCACCGGATCGAGGCACGAGCCTACGCTCGAAACATGATGGTTAGCGTAGAGGCGACAGATTTCATCCCCGTGCCCGCCTGCGATCCCCCGGCCGAGTGGTTCTTCCGGAGTCCGTACGAGGGCTACATCATATCCACGAGTGCTGGCGCAGCGGAACCCGGGTCCACACTCGATATCGCCGTGGACGCAAGCACGACGGAATGGGAATACGGCCACGTTGGGGGCCACCCCGACATTGAGACCGTCATCGGCACTCCGGTGGACGGAATGGAGTTTTGGGTCGATGGCACTCGGGTATACACCTCTACCGCCGCGACGACGATACATAGACATGAATGGGATGCCAGTGGTGCCAGCATAGGCGAGCACACCGTGGTTGTGAAAGCCTACTTTCAGGAGGAGTGCATATATAGGGAGAGCCGCACCTTCAGGGTGGTGCGGCCCAGACCTAACCTCAGCGTGACGCGAACGGTCGAGAGAGTCGGCAACTACTTCAGGGTGACGGTCCTGGTGGAGAATACCGCCGAGGAGGTCTCCGAGTCCGCCTTCATCGACGGTTTCGTGCACAACTGTATGGTAACGGGTTTGCAGCCGATAGACAAGACTACTGCCAGATCCAGTGTCGTCTCTCGCTACTTGGTCGCCACGAAGAGTTGCGAGACCGTGCTCTCTGTTGAGGCTGGTCATCTGGTGTCCCCAGGTGGAACCCTGGCGATCCAGTATCTGGCCGTGCCGATCCTCTATCCCGGATCAGCGGGGTATCGTATTGGTGCGGTGACGACGGAGATCGATTTCCGTGATGCCTACGGCAATACCTACTACGAAACGTTCTCTCTGCCCGCTGAAGAGGGTAGTCACTTTGGTGACCTGGTGGACGACGCCATCGGCGAATCAGACTATCTGATCGTGACTAACCCCTACAACCTGTTGGGCCTGTACGATCAGGACGAGGCCAACGTGGTCCTGGACAAGATGGCTGAGCTCGCCACGTTGCAGAATGGGGTGTTGGGTTACTTCAACGGCTACTCCGTCCTTCAAACCAGCCTTGACGCGGGCGAATACCTGGCTCCCGCCGGCGCGCACATCTTTGGCGACTCAGACGACGAGGAGCTAACTCTCGCGGACTATAGTGATGACCTGATCAGGGTCTATAACGCCGACGAAGAGCTGTTCATTGAGACAGAAGGCCGACTGCCGATCACCCATACGCTGGATAGTGGCGATCTCGTCGCCATGGGCAACGTCCGTGACTATGATGAGGCCAGCGATCCGCATGATCGTGAGGAGATCCTGATTGCCGACGGCGATGATGGCACGGTCACGGTCTATTCGTTCAACTATCGGCCACGGTCCTCTGAGTTCACGATCTTCGAGGCCGGCTCAAGTTACGATCCCGGCGATGGGTTCGCCGTGGGCAACGTAGAACTTATCGGGAGTACCTGGTTTAGAGATGAGATCCTCGTGGCAAATGCCGGCGGCACGGTTGACATCTACAGGGACTTATCCAGTACTCCAGGGATGAGTCTTGCAAGCGGTTTCTCGTCCGGTGACGGCTTCGCAGTTGGCCGCGTACTGGCGAGCGATAGGGAACGCATGATCATCTCGCACGTCGACTGGGACAGTATAGCGATCTACAACTGGCGCTTGGGGGACCCGTCTCTAATACAGGAGTACAGCATAAGTGTCTCTTTGGCTCCCGAGGACGCTCTATCGGTGGGCGATGTTTGGGGCGATGCCAAGGAGGAGATCATCTTGGCCGACGAGGGTGGGGACAGGATCCTGGTCTACGGTTACGACCCTGTTCCGGACCGCTTTGAGCTGGTCGCCGAGTTCGATTACTTCATCCAGGCAGAGGATAGCCTCAGCGTCGCGAGCGTGTTCAGCGGCGGCAAGGACGAGATCCTCATAGCACGTGGCACTTCATCTGGGGGACACCAGGAAGGCAACGTGGAGATCCTGTCGGTCGCGTCGGGCGAGACACCTGGTGATGGCTACTCTCTGGATGAGCTGATAAACGAAGGCGGCGAATGGACAGAGAGAATGGTTGGCGACTGGGCAAGCGAGGGCTTCTTGCTGCTAGTTGGTGAAATCGAGATAGTGCCGACCTTCTCCACAAGCTGGGATCTCACCGGCAGCGACAGGGGAAGTGTCGACTACACGGACAGGAACTACGCCAGCACGAATAGCGAGAACAACTATCCGGAACTCGCCCTTGGCAGGATCATCGGGAACTCGCCGGAACGGTTGCAGACGCTTCTCCAGGCCAGTATCGATGTTCTGCGGGGCGACAAGGAATTCGATAGCTCTGACGCGTATGCGGTCAGTGGAAGCAGACGAGGACCCAGCGGGGAATCCGATTCCATTGATTTCGCCGCCAATCGCGACTCTGTTGCCGATTCGCTCAGGGACGCGGGATTCAGTGTGAATGAAGAACACTGCCCCAGCGAGGCGGAGTTCTTCTCGGGCGCTACGAACGTCGACGTGATCTTCCTGGGTGGCCACGGCGGCAGGACGGTTTGGGACATCATCGATAGGGATGAGGTCAGGGATGGCTTCAGGCCCGCCCGCCACCGGCCGCTGATCTATGCTGCTTCGTGTCTCACCGGCCGGTACCCTCCTGGCAGGTCCATCGCTGAGGAATTCCTGAACAATGGTGCGTCCGGCTACATCGGCGCAACCGAGGTTGGTATCTGGCCCTGGGGCGGGCGGCTGGGGGAGAATTACTTCAGTGCGTTGGATGCCGGCGAGACGGTGGGCACGGCCCTCAAGAACGCCAAACGCCATCGTCTGGGGGTGAACACGTATGCCTGGGACCCGGCGTTCAATCGCTATACCTGCGCCATCTTCCACTTGTACGGTGATCCCAAGCTGACACCGTATGGGCCTTCGGCATCGGAGGCCGGGTCGCAGACGCCCAGACCTTCGCCGTTGACCGGGCCGCTGTCCTCTACGCAAGTCACCATCCCAGACTACCAGGTGACCAGTACGGAGGATGGGGATCTCGTGGAGATCCCAGGCGGAGGCATGGTCTTGGTGCTGGGCAAGCCCATGGTGCCATCATACAACGTTGTCATCGAGTACCCCAAGGGGCAGATGATCCAGGATGTCGTTCTGACCGAGAGGGGCGGTTTAGTGACTGACACCGGATTGAACATACCCGTGGCGATGCCGGCGGAGGCCGCGGCCTCTGCCGGTGACGTCTCGGCGGCGGGCCTGGCGGCAGAGGGCCCAGGGTGGTGGCCAGACGCGGATTTCGCCTGGACCACGATTCGGAACCCGGATGATACGATCACCCTGATCATCACCATCTTCCCCTTCTACTACAACAGCGCGACGACCAACGTCGAGTTCTACAAGAACTACGCCTTCGATATCACCTATACGACGTCGGAGGTGGAGATCACTCTGTTGGAGACCGACCGGTTTGCCTACCGCGAGGGACAGACGGTCGTTGCGAGTGTGTATCTACTCAACTCCGGCCAGGAGCCGGTGGATGTGGTCGTTGAGGCTGCGTTGAGGTCTGAGGCGTCAGGTGAGACGGTATCGGGCTTTCCGCTTCGCACACTGACGGGTGTAAGAGGACTGGCATCGTTCACGATGGAACTGGAGACTGCCGGCCTCCCATCTGGCAACTACCTGCTGGAGGTGGCACTCCGGGAAGCGAGTGGGGCTCTGCTGGACTCGGAAACGGAGACGATCTTGCTGGGTACTTCTTCGGGCAGGATCACGGCTTTCAGCGCCACGCCGGGATACTTCGAGAGCGGGGATACTATAGCGGCGTCGCTGACTTTCGAGAACAGTGGAACGAGGGATATCGGGGGAACTGCTACCATCATGGTCCGCGATGAGATCGGGCAGTTGGTCCATGAGACTGCGCAGGAGATCAGCGACTTGGCTCCGGGCAACAGTGTGAGCTTCGATGATGTGTGGGATACGTCGGGGGCGCAGAGCGACTGGTACAGGATCGTGGGGCAGGTCGTGTACGGGGGCAAGGCGACGGAGCCGGTGAGTGTGGTGGTGAGGAGGGTTGGGACTGGGTTTGTGGTGCATCTGCCTGATATAATGAAGGGGGCGCAGTAGGGGGCAGCTTTCAGCCAAGAGGCCCCCTCCCTGGCCCTCCCCCGTGCGAAGTGCGCGCACAGGGGAGGGGACGGCCCCCACCGCCGTGAACAGGCGATGCTGGGTCAGGCTCGTGCCCAGCACCAGCGCTTCAGGCCGGTGCGGCCACCACGCACGCACGGCCGTCATCCGTGAGACCCCACCGCCGTGAACAGACGGGGCTGGGTCAGGGGGGCATGCCCCAAGCAAGCCCTGCTGGAAAAACCCTTGCCTTGGCGAGCATCATTCTGTGTCTTTCGGTGTTATCATTATCACAAGACTTGCTCGGGACGAAGTGCCTGACCCCGATCATCCTGAACCCGAGGATAGCCTCTTCCGACTGGTGTCGGAGGGCTGTGCCCATTTGCAGAGCCTGCCTTGCCAGCTTGATCCGTCCCCGCCTCGTCACTGGCCCCCTTTGCCCCCGGCACTTCAGCCGGAGTAGCTCAATAACCTCTCGCCACCGCTCCCTCAAAACGGTGACACCAGCGCTATCATAGATCAGGGCTCTTAGTCAGTGGAGTTTGGGCAATAGGTCTTAACAAGGGAGGTGCGCTATGACAATGGTAAGTCGCATCCTGCAAAGCAAGGGATACGACATCTGGTCGATCCCGCCTGATGCTACGGTGTTCGACGCGCTCAGCTTGATGGCTGAGAAGAACGTAGGAGCTGTGCTGGTGATGGACGCCGGCCTCTTGGTGGGCATCCTGTCGGAGAGAGATTACGCCAGAAAGATCATTCTCAAGGGAAGAGCGTCCCACGACACACGAGTGCGGGAAATCATGACCGAGAATGTGGTCTGTGTGCGCCCTGATCAAACCACCGAAGAGTGCATGGCGTTGATGACCGACAAGCGAATTCGACATCTGCCTGTCATTGAAGGTGCGAAGGTCATGGGGGTAGTCTCGATAGGAGATGTGGTCAAGGCGGTCATCTCTGATAAGGACTTCGTCATTGAGCAACTCGAGAACTACATCACGGGGAAAATCGCGTAGCGCCCTGTTCCCGACCCGACGATCTATCATCCGCACGCAGAGGAATCATGCGCTTGGCGACGGCCCAGGAGCAATGGCACGATCAGCGATCAGCGAGCGCACCGCCGCGAGCCAGCACCACCATGACCAGGCGGTGCTGGGGGCTGCTTACGTTGGTAGTGGGCTCCAGGCTCAGGTGTTTTGCGTGGGTGAAGCTTCCGACTGAAGATGCGCCCTTCCTGGGCGGCCCAGGATGGGCGCGGTCCGGGGCGCGCACGCCTGACGGTACGAGGTGGTGGAAGGCCCCCTCCCTGGCCCTCCCCCGTGCGAAGTGCGCGCACAGGGGAGGGGATTCGAGCTCGCCAGTGTGCACGCGTATACCACAGCACCGGTGAGGGTGGAGATCGAGGCGAGCGACGGTCTCAGACAGGACAATCGCATTTGGGAGCGCTGGAAGAGCTTCAGGGTTTGTGCAACCCTGAAGCTCTTTAGTACAGTTGCATGTAGATCAGGCGGTCGAGGGAGACGCGTTCGAGGTACTCCCGGGTCTCGCCGAAGAGGGCGAAGCGGAGCAGGTCATCGCCGTCCTGGCCGGTGGGCAGGTCCCGCCATGCGTTGACGTTGCCGGGACCCGCGTTGTAGGCCATGATAGCGAGATCAGCATCTCCGTCGTACACGCCCAGCAGGAGGCTCAGATACCAGGTGCCCATCTTGATGCTGGGTCCCGGCTGGTAGGCATCGCCGGGCACGCAGCCAGCGCCCACCCGGTTGCAGGCATCTGCTTGCAGCGCGCCCATGATCTGCATCAGCCCACGGGCGCCGGCGCTGGAGACCAGGTTGGCACCGTAGAGGCTCTCCTGCCGCATGATGGCCCAAATGAGTTCGGGGTCGACTCCATACTCCGTGGCCACCTGGGTGACTTCGTCCTCGTATGCCCTCGGGTAGGCCAGCTCCCAGAAGCGCCTGGGGGCGTATGGGGACTCCCTCAGATGCGCTCGGGCCAGAGTGCAAGCGGGCACGATGTGGCCCCGTGCTGACATCTCCTCGGCCATCCCAAGCAGAACCTCGGGGGTCTCGCTCAGCAGGGCGGTGAGGCGCACTTCCTGATAGGCAAGGTCGTCGCGGCCGAGGGATGCCAGTGCCTCGGCCTTGCTCATTACCACGCTGGTGAGTTCATCCACGGCGGACTCGGGGTAGTCCGGGGCCATCTCCCAGGTCAGCGTCCCCGTGGCCCGGGAAGCCAGCCAATTGGGCTGCACGGATTGCAGCAGCGAGAGAGCCCTCGCCTCGGCGAGGGGATCCTGGAGCTCGCGGCGGGCCAGGACCCAGGCCCGATAGGCGGCGTCGTCGGAAACGTAGAGGTCGCTCTCCGCGATCCGGAGATAGATGGGAACGACCTCCGCGTATCTTCCCGCTTCGTCCATGTCCCAGGTGGCGCGCCACCAGTCCAAGGGATCGTCGGATGCCAGGAGCCTCTCTTCCTCGCTCACCGGCTCTTCACCGACCGGCTCCTCCTCCTCGGGCTCCGAAGCCGGCTCCGGAGGCGTGCACTCTCGGCAGGCTCTTCGCTCGACGGCCGCCTCGTCGTCTTGGCCGAGGCAGGCGAGGGCCCTGGCGCGGGTGCAGTGGGCGTCGCAGGAGTCGATGCCGCGCAGGACTTCCAGGGCATCGCTGCAGTAGGACCGGCCGAGGAGGTCCGATGCTACCACGAGTGGGCTCGGCGCCGTGCGCCTCATGCCCGTGAAGGCATCGGGCCGCCGGGGCCCGAGCATCTCCAAGTACTGCTTGTATGCGGCTGACGGGTTGCCCTGCTCCTCCAGATACCGCGCCAGCTCGAGACGAACCTCGATGGTGTCGTTCATATCCAGCGCCGCCAGATACTCGTTGTCCGTCTCGAAGGACTCGATGCTGGCGTAGTAGCGGGCCAGCGCCAGATGGGCATGGTAGGCGGCCGGGCTGTCCGGGCGATACACTGCCACGCTGTGCAAGGTCTCCACGGCCTCGAAGGCAGGCAAAAGTGCCTGGGCGGACCAAAGCTCCCAGTACTCCTCCAGCTCTGGGACCCGCTTCGCCAGGAGGGCGTAGAGGCTGACGGCGCGATGGGGCTTGGCGGCCCTCGCTTCCTCGTACAGGGCCCTCGGAGAGCGGATTTGATCCCGGTAGAGCCACAGGATCGTGGCTCCGGCAAGGAGCACGATTGCCAGGCAGATGTAGGGCCAGCGAGGGCGGCGGCTCCGCAGCGGCGTGGGACTAATGTTGTCTTGTGTCATCACTGCCTCCTAGCGCTCCGCCAGGGAGAAGGCGTGCACCTGTTTCAGGACGCCATACGGCCCGGGCTGGTCACTGGAGCAGAAGTAGAGTGCATCGCCCGAGACCGTGGGCGCGGCTACAATCGCTTTCGCGGTGGTGTACTTCCACACCTCCTCGCCGGTCTTGCGGTCGAGGGCATACGCGTTGTGGTCGTCCGAGCCGAAGATGACCAGATCGCGCCAGATGACCGGGCTGGAGCGGATGATGGCCTCAGCCTGAAAGGCCCATGACCTGGCCCCATTCCTGGTTGACAGAGCCAGCAGCTCCCCACCGTTGGTGCCGACGTACAGTGTGTTACCGACGACGGCGGGAGTCGTCTCCACGGCTGCACCCACATCCTTGACCCAGCGAACCTCTCCTGTGGACGCATCCAGGGCATACACGTGGTGGTCGCAGGACCCGACGTAGACGGTGCCCTCGACGACGGTGGGAGCCCCGAGGATATCGCCCCGAGTGCGGGTGCGCCACCGCAAGCTGCCGTCGATACGATCGAGGGCGTAGACGTAGTTGTCCATGGAACCGAAGTAGACCGCGGTATCGTCCAGGGCCACACCCCCGGAGATGGGGCCCATGGTCCGGGTGCGCCACATCAGCACCCCGTCGGCCGCCCAGAGGGCATAGAAGAAGTGGTCGTGGGAGCCAATGTAGACGATGTCTTCGCCCGCCGCTGGCGATCCGGATACCCATCCTCCGGTGGGGTACGACCAGCGCAGCTCACCGGAGGTGGGGTTCAGGGCGTACACGTTCCCGTCCCAGGAGCCGAAGCAGAGGGTGTCGCCGACCACGACCGGGCTCGAGGTGATGTTATCCTCGGTGAGATAGCTCCAGATCTCTTCGCCCTGACCGGCCTCCAAAGCGTGGAGTGCGTTGTCATCGGCCCCCACGTAGACGGTGCCCCCCCAGACCAGGGGACGGCTCCGCACGTAGTCGCTGATGGAATGCTCCCAACGGAACGCGATCTCATAGGGCGAATCAGATGTGGCAATCCGGGAGGCGCACCCGGAGAGCGCAACCGTCAGAGTACAAGCGAGGAGCAATCTCTTCATGTTCCCCTTCTTCCTCCGGCGCTCAGGCCAGCGCACAGGTCGGATCCGAACGCCAAGGTCTTGGCGAGCCCACGCCCAGGGCTCCACCGACGTCGCGGCCTTCGGCTTCATAGACCACTTTGCATGTCGGGTTGAGGATGATATCCTGGATGGATATCATGTCTTCGTTCCTGTCTGTTAGATACGCATCGGCGTGAACAGGCAGGCCCCCTCCCTAACCCTCCCCCGTGGGAAGGGATCACGCGTGCAAAAGAGCACGGGGGAGGGGACAGAGGACTTCCACACGAGTTCTGTTTACGGGGGGGATTGAGGGGGGGCAACCTCTCGCCAAGATGCAAAGACCGCCAAGAACCTGGAGCAGAGGCTGATGGGACACGGATTTCCACGGACGAACACGGAAAAGAAAAGGCTCTTGAGTCCGTGTGAATCCGCGTTAATCCGTGTCCAATTCCGGCTTCGACTCAGCCCCCTCCCTAGCCCTCCCCCGTGGGAAAGAGCACGAGGAGTAAGCGGTCAGCGGTCAGCGGTCGCGTCGCCGTGAGCCAGCACCGGCTCTTTCAGGCCGGTGCGGTCGCTGCGCAACTCCTCCCCCCGTTGCTATTCCCTTCCTCGTGTGCTATAATACGCTTGTTACACAGTCACCCACGTTGCAGACCAGCCATCACCATGGGCTGGACACAGAGGGACATGCCCCATGACTGCTACACCACAGGCCATCCTCGACCTGGTCGAACGTTTTGCCCGCAACGTAGACCTCTACCGCAGCCCCAGCTACAACGAGACTCAGGCGCGCCGCGAGTTCATCGACCCGTTCTTCGCGGCCCTGGGCTGGGACGTGGACAACACGAGGGGTGTCTCTCCCCGCTACCGAGAGGTGATCCACGAGGCCTCTCTGCGCGCTCGCGGCTCGGTCACTGCCCCGGACTACTGCTTCCGCGTGGGCACGGAGCGCAAGTTCTTCGTCGAGGCCAAGAAGCCCGCCGTCAGCATCCAGACCGACATCCAGCCCGCCTACCAGTTGCGGCGCTACGCCTGGACTGCCAAGCTGCCGCTCTCCATCCTGACGGACTTCGAGGAGTTCTCGGTCTACGACTGCCGCTTCCGACCCACGCCCAGCGACAAGGCCTCCCAGGCGCGCGTCCTCAGCCTGACCTACGATCAGTACCCGGACCGCTGGGACGAGATCGCGGGCATCTTCTCGCGCGAGGCCGTCTGGAAGGGCGACTACGACCGCTACACGCAGACCACGCGGGGCAAGCACGGCACCCAGGAGGTGGACCGCGAGTTCCTCAAGGAGATCGAGGGCTGGCGGGAAGTCCTGGCGCGCAACATCGCCCTGCGGAATGATGATCTCAGCGTGCGAGAGCTAAACTACGCCGTGCAGAAGACCATCGACCGCATTCTCTTCCTGCGCATCTGCGAGGACCGGGGCATCGAGCCTTACGAGCAACTGAAGGACATCGCCAACGGCACGGAGTCCTATGCACGCCTGCTGGACCTCTTCCGCCGCGCCGACGAGCGCTTCAACTCCGGCATCTTCCACTTCCGGGAGGAGAAGGGCCGCACAGAGACTGCCGATTCCCTCACGCCCACGCTTTCGGTGGACGACAAGGTCCTGCGAGGGATCATCAACAAGCTCTACTACCCCGACAGCCCCTACGAGTTCTCGGTGCTGAGCGTCGAGATCCTGGGCAACGTCTACGAGCAGTTCCTGGGCAGCGTCATCCGCCTGACACG
>JAKLPW010000219.1 GCA_022013675.1 Anaerolineae bacterium
CAGTGATTGGAGGTATTGGTCGGTGAAACGTGTTGTGGGGCCGGCAACGCCGAGGGCTGCGATCACTTGACCGGTATGGTCCCGGACTGGTGCCGTTGCGCCGAAGATGTCCTCGATCCAGTCTCCCCCACGAAAGGCATACCCTTGCTGGCGGATGGTGGCGAGTTCCTCCGACAAGGCATCTCGATCCGTGATAGTCCTTGAAGTGAAGCGAGGAAGCCCCTTTGCTGTGATTTCCTCCAGAGCCGCGGGTGGCAGGTGAGCCAGAAGAACCTTCCCCGTTCCCGTAGCGTGTGCTGGAACTCTCTGACCCAGCCAGCCGTGAAAACGTAAGGGCTGCGGACCATCGACAACATCCATGTAGACAACTTCGCTCCCGTCTAGCACGGCCAGAAGAGCCGTCTCCTTGCAGAGGTTCACCAGTTTTCCCAGGATAGGCGAAGCTGCTTGGCGCAACCCTACCCTTCCCAGAGCCACGCAACCGATCTCCCAAAGCTTGAGCCCAAGGTGATAAGCACCTGTCTCGGGATTCCTCTCAACAAAGCGTCTCGCCTCCAGAGTATGGAGCATACGGTAGACGGTGCTCTTGGGTATCCCCAACAGACTGCTGAATTGCTCGATGCTCAGCTCTGGTCTGTCAGGAGAAAAGGCCTCGAGTAATCTCATGCACTTGGTCACCGATCCCAAGAGCTCACGCGGTCTGTCACGCATATTCATCCTCCGGGGGTCCACTTTGAGAACTTCCATTCCACCATGCGAATTGTACCACAAGTTCGGTCACTTATCAAACGTGCGAACCGCTTCGGTAACACTTTCATTTGACGCAATACAACGTGGCAATCTGGGTTCGCATAGGAATCCCATGTCTTCGCTCCTCACAACGGGTATCAGCAGACGTGGTGAGGTGAGAAGCTGGGGTGGAAATCGCGGGTGAGACAATGGCGTGGGTGACGTTTCTCGTCAGGCCGAGAGGAAAGCCACCACACGTATTCATTCCGGCGTCGGTCACTGACTATCGGGTCCCGCAGGTCTTCCGAGGGAGGCAGGTAGCCAGGTCAGGCCGCTTGGCGGAATGAAGCCCGCGACACGCTGGCAGCGGAAGTCAGCATGACACGCACCATGAGACCGGATGAAGCTGTGCCGGTAGGCCAGAGCAGGATGCCGGTTGAGGGGGCGCCGATCGTGCCTTTCATTCAACGGCAACCCCTCTTGCCGGCGGGGCTGTGGGTAAAGAAGCCCGTTGCGTCGGCTCTGTCAGGGTCGCTGGCGCAACGGGATAGCATAAACCGTGCTCCTATTTCACTTTTTCCTTCTCTGCAGCCGAAAGTATCCTCGAGATCTCCCGGTCTACATCCTCCGGAAGTGGTGGGACCGTATGTGTCCTGAGGATCTCCTTGGCCTTCTCTTTCGCTCGGGCGGCAACGTCCTTGCTCCCGTCTTTCACCCACTCCTCGTACGATAGCCGATAGCTGAGAGTTGGCAAGAACTGTTCCTGTATCCACCACTTCCTCGTATGAGCTTCCCTCAGGTAGTTCCCAGGAATCGGGCCCACCCTCTTGATGATGTCTGCCGCCAGTGTTTCCTCGCTCACAGTGATCCCCTCGAGGAATCGCGCGATCATTCCGTACATCTCATTGTCGATGACCAATTGCTCAATGGAGTAGCAAGCTTCATCATCGATTCCTCCTGCGCCGATTATGTAGCTCACCCCCGCCTGTGCCAGCAGCAGCGAGGCCATCGCCTTTTCGTACCCAACCTGTTGATCCGTAGGCAACTTGCCTCCGGTGAAGCTATCATAGGAAGCGCTAGGGATATTGTAGAACCTTGCCAACTGTGCGGTGGCTGCGGCAATCATGTACTGCTCTATTCCAATGGCCTCATGCCCATGGCGCATGTCCATGGGCATGGACTCCGTGGAGTAGATGTAGCCGACGCCTGGATTTACCGCTTGTGCGAGTACGGCACCGGCGAGGGTCTCAGCGTTCTGCTGCAACAGGGTTCCTGCCAGAGTTGCCGGTCCGGTGGCCCCACAGGAGACCCCAGAGCACATCATGCTGCCCCACCCTGCTTCTGCAAATCGCATGAGTCCATCGCATTGGTCAGCGGTGTAGGTTAGTGGAGGCGCAACGGTGAAGGCTCCCACCAGTTCTATTCCCGCGGCCTTGGCCATCTCAATGTGCCATCGCGCGCAGAAGTGGAACCCAAGGCCATTGATCGATTTGGTGGTGTTTCGTATTTGCTCGGCCAGGATCCATTCCATTTGGACTTCCATAGGAAGACCCGTGAGCACCTCGACTGACGTGAACACCGCGTGGATGTTCTCGAGAGCGTCTTGGATGATTGTTATCTCGTCGATATCCTTGATGGTCCCTGGTCTCTTTGTGCCCGTTTCAAGATCATACAGGAACGGCGCGGCCTGAGTAGCGAAGTAGACCCTGTTCCTTATGAATTCGAGATCGTACCTGGGATCTCTGGCCTTGGTGCTGAAGCTGCTAGGACAACTCTTGAGGGCATGCTCAACGATGTCTTTGGGAAACTTCACCAACTGGCTCTCGAAGTCCACGTGGCAGCCCGCCTCCTTGAGAATCTTGAGTGCCGGGTCCCACTGGAACACTACCCCTGTCTCCTCGAGGATCTCCAGGCTCTTCTCGTGGAGGATCTCCACTTCGCCTTGGGTAAGAAGCTCGACGGGCTTCGCACAATAACAACCTTGGAGTGCCATTTTTGTCTCCTTTTTCGAGAGCTAAGGCTTGAGGCCCATCAGAGCCTTAGCTTTGGTGACTGCTTCAGCGGCATTCATCCCGTAGGCGTCGGCTCCAATCTCCTCGGCCCACTCTGCCGTTACGGGCGCTCCCCCGACCATGATCTTGATCTTGGGACGGAGGTTGGCTTCTGAGATGGCCTTGAGTACGTCGCGCTGGGCGAGCATGGTTGTGGTTAGCAAGGCGGAAAGCCCCAGGATATCGGCCTTGTACTGCGACACCGCCTCTACGAACTTGTCCGGTGGAACGTTAATTCCCAGGTCGTGCACGTCAAAGCCGTTAGCCGCTAGCAGAGTAGCTACGATGGTTTTGCCAATGTCGTGAATGTCTCCGGCGACAGTTCCGATCACCACCGTACCGGTGGGTTTTCTCTCCAGCCCTCTTCTCGAAAGCTCATCAACGAGAATTGTCGTGCCGGCCTTCATCGCATCGGCGGCAAGGATCAGTTCGGGTAGGAACACTTCGTGGGATCCGAAGGCGTCTCCAACAGCCTTGATCCCTCTGCCCAACCCCTTCTCGAGAGCGAGCAAGGGATCCACGCCTTCTTGGATGACCTTCCTGGCCAGTTGCTCCGTTCTCTGGACATCGCCGCCAACGACTGCCTGCCGTAAAGTCTCCAGTAATCCTTGTCCCTGCTGGTTGTTCATTCCTTCCCTCCTGATGCCGATAGCCATGACCAAAAAGCTTCAGGCATCACGGCTTCCCTATAGGTAACAGTGCCAACTCCCTTACCGAGGCTCGGGAGTTGGCCAGCTAGACCCGTTACCCTCCTCTGTTATTATACCAAGCTCTTCTTCTGATTCACCGTGAGTTCTCAGTAGCCCGGGTGAGGAATTCCGAAAAGGTAGTCCACCACGTTGTCGATGTTTTTCTCCTCCCCGTCGATCTTGACGTGTCGCTTGGTGGGCTGGTAATCCCGCCCGATGATGCCGATGATCTTCCCATCCAGCATCGTCATAGCAGGCGCACAGAACAGACCCCTCTGCATTCCGTCGAGCACATTCGTTCCTACTGCTTCTTCGGGACCCGGCGGGGTATCGGTGATCACCAGGTCCGCGTCGTAACCTTCCTTCAGGAAACCGGTCTTGATGCCCAGTGCCTTCTCGTAGGTCCTGGCAGAGTTGCCGGTGGCCATACAGATCACCTGCTCTGCCGGTATGTCGCCAAGAGACGCAATCTGGCAAATCAAGCCCCATATCGATCCGGGAGACAAAGCCAGCCCGATGGCCTGATCGCTGCCGAAGATAATGCGGTGCAGTTCTCCGCGTTCCCGGCATCGTTCCACTACCTTCAAAGCAGTCTTCAGGTTACTGTGGAAGACCAGCTCCAGACTGCTGTCAGTCTTGTCGATGATGTCCTGTATCTGCTCCCAGGGGAGCGATGTGGAACCACCGTTGAGGTGAGACGCCTTCTCTGGTTGTAGCCTTAGGAAATCCTCAGCTCTCACGTAGGCCGAACCCGGGATGGAAGGAGGCCCGCAGTGCACCGAGACCAGCATCCCATATTTGTGGGCCCATTCGCACATCTCGGCAACGTCGTCGGGGTCGTGAAGACCCCCCCCGCCAATTTCGGCAACAAGGCGAACGCCAGCGTCTGCCATCTCCTTGAAGTCAGCCTCCGTGAGACCGTGGACGAGGATGATTGCGCCGCCATGGACTTTGATACAGTTGCCCGGACGCCAGTAGCGGAAGACCTTGTTGATGAAGATGGCCTCGG
>JAKLPW010000003.1 GCA_022013675.1 Anaerolineae bacterium
GATGATCGGGCTCACCAACATCGTCACCGGCCTCATCTATCGCCTGCCGATGCCGGTGGAGCCCAAGAAGGTGGTCTCTGTGGCCGCCATCGCTCAACACTGGACCAGCTCGATGGTCATCGCCTCTGGGTTCGGCCTGGGGCTCATCTGGCTCCTGATTGCAGCGACGGGGATTCTGCGCAAGCTCATCGAGGTAACTCCCCTCTATCTCATACGGGGCATCCAGTTGGCGCTTGGTGTCACCTTGGCCTGGAAAGCGCTCCAGATGATGGCCCCGGAACCGTGGCTGGGCATTCTGACTGTGGTGATTATTTGGGTGCTGCGCAGGAATCGCTATGCTCCGGCGGCGGTGGTGATCGTGGGGCTAGGAGTGGCCGTCACGGCCTGGCGAGGTGACCTGTCCCAGCATCTCAGTTTTGGGATCACGCTGCCTCGGTTCTCCTTGCCCACATGGTCGGACGTCTGGGGAGCCATGGTACAGGCCGGGTTCGCCCAGATACCGCTGACGATCACGAACGCGGTTCTGGCTACGGCCGTGATGATCCGCGAGCTTTTCCCCGAGAAACCGGTGAGTGAGAACCGGCTGATGCTGAACCAGGGTATCATGAATATAGCCTCGTCTCTCTTCGGAGGCATGCCCATGTGCCACGGCTCGGGTGGGCTGGCGGGCCAGTACTACTTCGGCGCGCGCACCGGCGGGGCCAATATCATCGAGGGGTTGATTGAGATCTGCCTGGGAGTGTTCCTGGGGCGGTCGCTGCTGGGCGTCTTGATGGTCTTTCCTATGGCCCTGATCGGGGGCATGATGCTGATGGTGGGGGTCCAGTTCGTAGGACCTGTGCTGAAGCTGCGCGGGTGGCCGTTGGCTCTGGCGCTGGTGACGATGGTCGTGTCTGTGATCGTAAATATGGCTCTCGGGTTCGTCGTTGGGCTGGCGGGTGCGTATCTGGTGCGGTGGCTGATTCGGCGAGGGGTGTTGGAAGGGATGGTGGGGGAAGTGTAGGGCCTTCGCCAGGGGGGAACGTGGTACACTTTCTTGCCACGAATTTCACGAATTTGCACGAAGGGGATGATGGGCGGATGGTATGAGGGAAAGGACGGCGGTCAGGAGACCTGACCCAACAGGGGGGCGTTTGTAGGGGTAAGTGAATTGGGCTCTGATCTGATCGGATAAACCCTGATCTGCCCGCCAATTCACTTACCCTGTTCCCCGCTGATTTGCCAAGGGGCATGAGTTGTGCTACTCTTCGTATATAGAGGAAAGAAATCCGCGCCAATGCAGGGACGGGATGGCAGTCGGGAGACTTTACCCAACGTAGGGAGATTTGATTGTTGGGTGAGCGTTTCCCGGCTGAGTTTTTATATGATAGAGGCAGGGCTGCGGTCGGGAGACCTTGCCCAACATAAGAGGTGACCTTGGCCAACGGAGGGGCCTTTGTAGGGGTAAGTGAATTGGGCTCTGATTCAGTCGGATAAACCCTGATCTACCCACCAATTCACTTACCCTGCCAGCCCAACGGCGGGGCCTTTGTAGGGGTAAGTGAATTGGGCTCTGATTCAGTCGGACAAACCCTGATCTGCCCACCAATTCACTTACCCTGCTGGCCCAACGCAAACCTACGGGAGAAAAGGAGGAAGACACGAGATGGTCACGAGACGAGCGGAGGCGATCACACCTTTCCTGGCCATGGAGGTCCTCGAGCGGGCACAGTTGATGGAGAGGGACGATATTGACATAATCCATCTAGAGGTGGGAGAGCCTGACTTCGATGTGCCCCAATGCGTCAAGGACGCGGCCTGCAAGGCTCTTGCCGAGGGGCACACCCACTACACTCACAGCCTGGGTACTCTTCCGCTCAGGGAAGCTATTTGTGAGTACTACTCCAGGACGTACGACGTATCGGTGTGTCCTGAGCAGATCGTGGTGACTTCGGGAACTTCGCCGGCGATGCTCCTCACGTTCGCGGCGCTCCTGGAGCAAGGCGACGAGGTGATCCTTTCTGATCCGTGCTATGCCTGCTATCCCAACTACATCCGATTCGTGGAAGGCGTGCCTGTGATGGTGCCCATCTATGAAGAGGAGGGCTTTCAGTACAGGCCCGAGGCGATCAGGGAGAAGATCACGTCGAAGACGAAAGCGATATTCATTAACTCGCCCTCAAATCCAACCGGAATTATCATGTCCGAAAGCCGCATGAGAGCCATTGCTGAGTTCTCGCCGCACATCGTCTCAGATGAGGTCTATCATGGTCTCGTCTACGAGGGCAAGGAGCGCTCGATTCTGGAGTTCACGGATCATGCTTTCGTGCTGAACGGGTTCTCGAAGCTGTATGCCATGACTGGACTTAGACTGGGCTACCTCATTGCGCCCAAAGAGTTCATCCGGCCCATCCAGAAGATGCAGCAGAACTTCTTCATCTGCGCCAATTCCGCCATACAGATTGCAGCGATTGCGGCCCTGGAGAATGCGGAAGAAGACGTAGCCCGGATGAAGAGCATATACGATGAGAGAAGACAGTACATGGTGAAGCGCCTGCGGGTGATGGGATTGGGCATCACGGTTGAGCCTACGGGGGCTTTTTATGTGTTTGCCAACGCCCGGCACGTGTCCGGGGATTCGCTGGCGCTTGCCTTCGATATACTGGAGAAGGCTCACGTGGGTGTAACGCCGGGTATCGACTTCGGGGAGAACGGAGAGGGGTATCTCAGGTTCTCGTATGCGAACTCGATGGAGAACATAGCGGAAGGCATGGACAGGTTGGAGAGCTATCTTGTCCAGACCTCCGAGGTTTCTCGGTGATGAAGGCTCAGTGTTCAAGGGCTGAAGCTATCTTACTCAGGACTCCTGGATTGCTTGATGGAAAACCTCTGAGGTCTGAGGCCGAAGCTATCTTCTGATGCAGGATTGGAACTCATGGAACTCGACCAACTCGCTGCCCAAGTCGGGCACACACTCAAGCGTAGGGGCCTGACCCTGGCCATAGCCGAGTCATGCACCGGCGGACTCCTGGGTCACCATCTCACCAACACGCCGGGAAGCTCCAGCTATTTCCTGGGAGGCGTCATCGCGTACTCCTATTCCCTGAAGAAGCGAATCCTCGGCGTCCCGCCAGAGACTCTGGTCCAGTTCGGGGCAGTGAGCCGCCAAACAGCTCTCGCTATGGCCAGAGGGTGCCATGAACTAACCGGCGCGGGCGTAGCCTTAGCCATCACGGGCATCGCGGGGCCCGGGGGAGGGATGAAGGAGAAGCCTGTCGGGTTGGTCTACGTGGCGCTGGTTGCAGAGGATTTGGAGGCCTGCGAAAGACACCTCTGGCAGGGGGATCGTCTGGAGAATAAGAGCTCCTCTGCGCGAGCCGCATTACTCCTGCTACAGAGGTATCTGGATGCTGATCTCATCCCGATTCCGGAGCCAGAACCCGCTGATACTGAGCCGAGCATAACCTCCTAAACTCGAATCCCTTGCTGTAGCAAGTATCCGCCCAACGAGGTTGGCTCCTACCCGACGTGAGAAAGTATTCTATCCGGCCTTGCACGTGGCCTGACGCAGGGCCTCGAAGAGCAAGACAGCCGTCGCCGAGGCTACATTCAAGGACTCCACCTTTTTCGCCATAGGAATCCTCACCCGAGACGTCGCCCAGTGGGAAGCTGTCTCCCCAACGCCCTTCGTTTCGCCGCCGACGATGAGCGCTGTGGGGATGCTCCAATCCGTCTCCCAATGGGGTACCCCTTCCGTGGCAGTGGCGAGCAGTACCTGGTAGCCCTCGAGCTTTGCTTGCATGTCCGCGCCGCGACCGCAAGCTCCAATCGGGACACGGAAGTGTGCTCCCATCCCGGCTCGCACGACCTTGGGAGCGTAGACGTCCACGGTTCCCGGCAGAGTTAGGACCTCGTCCACACCGGCGGCGGCTGCGGTGCGCAAGATAGTGCCCAGGTTGCCCGGGTCCCTGATGCCGTCCAGGATGAGGATGAGGCGGGGATGCTCGGGTATTGACAGGTGGGGGAATGGAACGACAGCCAGCATTCCTTGCGGGGTTACCGTATCGGTCATGAGCGCCATGATCTCAGGGGTGACCTGGCAGCATTCAACCCCTTTGCTCCCAGCGGCATCCAGCAGACGTATCCCGTGGGGGGATTCAGCCATGTCAGGGGTATAGAAGAGAGAGGCAGGTGCTGCCGGCGCTTTCAGTGCCTCTTCTACCAGGCGGGTTCCCTCGGCTATGAAGCGCTTCTCACGATTACGTACTCGTCGCCTGTACAAGGAGCGCACGTACTTGACTTGTTTGTTAGTCGCGCTAGTGATCATGGGATTCAAGCTTTCGGCAATCAGCGATCAGCTTTCAGCACTCAGCTTTCAGCTTTCAGGGGGTACCTCTCGGCGATAGTCTAATCACTAGTGGCTATCAGATGGCCCTCATCCGCTGACGGCTGAAAGCTGATAGCTTCCTCCGCTGATAGCTACTACAAAAAGAAGCCAGGAGTTTAATAGTGCCCTCCTGGCAACTGAAGTCTCGTCTTTCAGCAGCGATGACAGTTCCTAGACCTGTAGCCCCGTCTTGGCGACTTCGACCAACTGCGCGAAGGTCGCCGCATCGGTGATAGCCATGTCGGCCAGTATCTTGCGATCAACCTCCACCCCTGCCAGCTTCAGGCCCTGTATGAAGCGGCTGTAGGAGAGCCCATTCAGCCGGGAGCCAGCGTTGATCCTGGTGATCCACAGGCGACGCATATCCCGTCTGCGGACGCGGCGATCACGATAGCTGTACCACAGTGATTTGAGCATGGCCTCGTTGGCTCGGCGGTAGAGGCGACTGCGGGCACCCCTTTGTCCCTTCGTGAGATTGAGGATCTTCTTATGACGCTTGCGGGCTGTTACGCCCCCTTTAACTCTTGGCACTCTGATGACCTCTTTCTAACTGATCTTCTCAGTCTACTGATTCTTGGAAGCGTAGGGCATCAGGCGGTTCACGCGCTTCACTTCGCCCTTGCACTCCACCACCAACATCCTGGAGTACATCTTCTTGGCACGTTTCGAGCGACGTCGGCGCAGGTGGCTCTTGCCACCCTTGGTCCTGACCAACTTGCCGGACCCTGTCAACCTGAATCGCTTGGCAGTAGCTTTGTGAGTCTTCATCTTTGGCATTTCCCAAACTCCTTACCAGTATACATGTCAAAGCCCCCGTGGCTGGGCTTGGCCCATGACTCAATACAACAGAATCTTATCCCCAGCCGTACGAGGTCTTTTACTTGCTGATGGGCGAGAGAATCATGAGCAGGCTGCGCCCCTCCATCTGGGGATATTGCTCGACAGTCGCAATATCCTCGGTTTCGTTACCTATCCTCAGTAACAGTTGGCGGCCAAGCTCCCGATGCGTAACCTCTCTCCCTCGGAAGCGTACCCGCACTTTCACCTTGGCACCAGACTGAAGGAACTTGCGCATCTGCTTGATCTTGAAATCCATGTCATGTTCCCCTGTTTTGGGGTGCATGCGAATTTCCTTCATTTCCGAGGCACGCGAAGTTTTTCGGCTCAGACGTTCCTTCTTGGTGCGGTCGTAGAGGAACTTGCCGTAGTCCATCAGACGGCACACCGGAGGACGTGCCCCTGGCGAAACCTCAACTAGATCCAGTCCCCGCTCCTCGGCGATTCGCAATGCCTGTGGTACGGAGAGGATCCCTAGTTGCTCACCATCCTCACCAATCACGCGTACTTCTTCTGCCCTGATGTCCCGGTTTGCTCTAAATTTCCTGTCGCCGATTTCATTCACCTCATCTGAAATGCAGGGACTCCCTACAGATAATAAGTCCTGGCAGTACTAATAGATGCCCTATGGTAGCACATTTATAAAGGGAAGTCAAATCAGTCACGCATGAGGGTGTTGAAAAGGCCGCCCGCCGGACTTCGGAAGTCTTCAAAGGGATAGCGTGGTCCACAATATGCCGCAAAACCGCCATGCAAAACTGCCATGCAAAACTGCCATGCAAAACTGCACGGAATCCGATGCACTTCCCGCTCGCGGTAGACTTCCGAAGTCTTATTTGACACCCTCACGCGCATGAGGGGTGTGGAAGAAGCCATATGGTTGACGGGGGGTAGGTTTCATGGTATGCTCCAAGTAGACTTAGGGGTGGAGTCACGAAGAGGGCAGACACGCCGATCTGCCCCAACGCGCCGGGCGTGCCATTCACCCGAACCGAGGAGACATCCATGACCGAATCATTGCGCAACTACCTCGACTTCGCCACCGAAACTGCCTACCTGGCGGGGCGGCTTACTCTGGGCTACTTCCAGACCGGTGTGCGGCCCGATCTCAAGGATGATAACTCCCCGGTCACCGTCGCCGATCGCCAAGCGGAAGAGTTGATTCGCAGCCGAATCGAGAAGCGATACCCCCACCATGCTATCGTAGGAGAGGAATACGGTGTCAAGGAGAGCGAAGGGGCCAGCCACCGTTGGTTCGTCGACCCCATTGATGGCACCAAGTCGTTCATCAGGGGCGTGCCGCTCTACGGGGTGCTCATTGGCCTGGAGATCGAAGGGACCGTCGAGGTAGGCGTGGCCTACTTTCCGGCCCTGGAAGAAATGCTGGCTGCTGCTTCCGGCGAAGGCTGCTGGTGGAACGGTCGCCGCGCTCGCGTCTCCGAAGTGGCGACGTTGGAACAGTCTGTCGTCGCCCACACTAATCCGGCCAGCTTCTCCAAGTATGGTCGCGCTGAAGAATGGGAACGCTTCAAGCAAGTCGCCTACTCCTGCCGGGGTTGGGGCGATGCGTACGGACATCTTCTCGTGGCCACCGGTCGCGTGGAACTAATGCTCGACCCCATCATGAACGCCTGGGACTGTGGCCCGTTCCCGCCAATACTAAAGGAAGCGGGCGGCTACTTCGGCGACTGGCAGGGTGTTCCTACCATCCACGGCAATGAAGCTATTTCAACCACCCAGTTACTCCTGGATGACGTGCTGGCTCTGATACGCAAACCGTAGGGATGCTCCAGCCGGTAGGGCCCTTTTAATTGGGCAAGGTCTTCAGTTGGGCAAGGTCTCCCGACCGCCGCTCTCTGGTTGGGCCGCCAGCACTCGGTCAGGAGACCTCGGCTATCGATTTTTCAGTTGGGCAAGGTCTCCTGACCGCCGCCCCCTGGGACACCAACTGATTTCCACTGGACGCTGGTTTCCTGTATAATGGAGGGCAACAATCGAGGACCCTATCTGCTCTTTCACTCTATCTGAGAGCGCCTGTACTCTAGGCGCGTCTGTACTCTAGGCGCGTCTGCTATGGCAAGGAGGTAGTGTACATGAGACACGTGAGACGATACACACGAATCACAGCGATCCTGGGTGCGCTGCTATTAGTGACCCTGATCGGATGCAAGTCACCTGCACCCGAGGGCGCACCGGCCCTCATCGGCGTGCGCACCTCCAACTGCCAATCTCCCTTCTTCATCGCTGACAAGCAGGGGCTCTACGAGAAGGCCGGGGTCAAGGCGGAAGTGCAGCTCATCCTCTCCAACACCGAGATCATCGAGGCCGCCCAGCGTGGCGACCTTCAGATGGGCTCACTCCCTATCACCACCGCCATCGCTGCCATCTCCCGGGGCACCGACATCATCATCGTGGCGGGGAGCGGACGCGGCACCGATGGGATACTCACCAGAGCCGAGGACGGCTACACCAGCATCGCCGACCTGCGCGGCAGGAAGATCGCCACCATCCGTGGCTCGATCCTCGATGTGCCTCTGCGCGTGGCTCTGGAGCAGGAGGGGCTCGATCCCGAGAGCGACGTGACCCTGGTCTACTTCAACCAATTGGGCGACATGATCAGCGCCCTCAAGACCGGCCAGGTGGACGCGACTTCCAACACCGAGCCTTTCATGACCGAGGCCGTACGCCAGGGGTGGGGCCATATTCTGGGGTACTACACGGAACAGTGGCCCGACCATCCCTGCTGCATCCTCTTCGCCCAGCGGGAGTTTGCCGAGAAGCATCCCGATCAACTGGAGAAGATCCTGCAAGTGCACCTGCAGGCCGTGGAATACGCCAACGACCACCCCGAGGAGAACGCCGCTATCATCGTCGAGTACCTGGGGGCGTTTGACGAAGAGCTGGTCTGCGCCTCGCTGGCCCCCGAGAAAGGCCGCCGCGATGCTGCCATCAGTGCCGACGAGGTGCTTCTCATGGCGGAGTATATGTACGAGTACGGCATGATCGACCAGGTGCCACCGGCGGAGAAGTTGGTGGACCTCTCGCACCTGCAGCGGGCGCAGAAGACATTGCGGGCGCAGAAGACATTGCGAGCGCAGAAAGCCTCGAAATGAAACTCCCTCGCAAGCTCCTGGGAGCGCTGGTATTGCTATGCCTCTGCCTCACCTGGGAGGCCGCCAGCCGCCTGGGCATCATCGATCCGGTGCTGCTCCCTCCGCTGTCGCGGGTGGTGGTGCGAGCGTTGGACCTGCTCCTCTCGGGCCGCCTGATCGTGCAAGCAGGAGCGAGCCTGGCAAGGGTTTTCCTGGGATTCCTGCTGGCCGCCGGAGTGGCGCTGCCCGCGGGCATTCTGCTGGGCCTGAATCCCTCCCTGGAGGATTACACTAATTTGACCCTTCAGGTATTGAGACCCCTCTCTCCACCGGCCTGGATCCCCCTGGCCATCCTCTGGTTCGGTATCGGCAATGCTCCCGCGATCTTCATTATATTCATCGGCACCGTCTTCACGCTCCTCATCGGTATGACCGCCGCGACCCGTGGTCTGGACAAGCGCCTGATGTGGGCGGGTTTTACGCTGGGCGCTACTCGTCGCCAGGTGCTGCGCTACGTGATCCTGCCCGCGCTGCTTCCGGCCATCCTCACCCAATTGCGGGTGGGCCTTGGCCTGGCCTGGATGTGCGTCATCGCCGCCGAGATGGTGGCCGTGCGCTATGGCCTGGGCTACATGATGATCGAGGGGCGCAACCTCTTCCGCGTGGAAGACGTCCTGGTGGGCATGGCCACGGTGGGCATTCTCGGAGAAGCCCTGGACGCCGTCCTGCGGGGATTGGAGCGACGACTGCTGCGCTGGCGGCGAGGCACGGGGGCCGGCGAACTCTTCTACCAAGGAGCAGAGCCGTGAGTTTCCTTCACCTGGAACGCATCAGCAAGGCCTACCCTGCCAACGGCTCTGACCTCCGTGTGCTGGACAACCTGTCCCTGACCGTCGAGGAGGGCGAGTTCGTCGTCATCGTCGGCCCCAGCGGCTGCGGCAAGAGTACACTGCTGCGCACCGTGGCGGGCCTGGAGCCACCCACCAGCGGGAGGATAACCCTGAGTGGGGAGGTCGTGAACGGCTGGGGTCGTGATCGCACCCTGATATTCCAGGAGTATTCTCTCTTCCCCTGGCTGACCGCCCGCCAGAACATGGCCTTCGGCCTGCGCCTCATGGGGCAGCCGGAGACGGAGCGCCATCGCGTGGCCGACGAGTGGCTGGAGCGCCTGGGCCTGGCAGCCTTCGCCGACTACTATCCGCACGAGCTCTCCGGTGGCATGCAGCAGCGCGTGGCCCTGGGCCGCGCCCTGGCCGTCGACCCCGCCGTGCTCCTCATGGACGAGCCCTTCGCTGCCGTGGACGCCCTGACGCGCACCCGCTTGCAAAGGGAGGTCCGCACCGTCTGCCAGGGCAAGACCGTTCTCTTCGTCACCCACAGCATCCGCGAGGCCATCCTCCTGGCGGATCGCATCATCATCCTCACCCACCGTCCCGCTCGCGTCCGCCGGGAGATGAGCGTAGACCTACCTCACCCTCGAACCATTGGCGCAGAGGAAGCCGCCCTCGAAGGCGCCATTGAGCGTGAACTGCTGTAGAGGCGCTGCTTGCTGCACCCTGCTTGCTGCACCCTGCCTGCAAACTCGCAGACACTGGAAATGGCGGCGCAAGCCAGTCCCTGCGGGGACTTTTCGTTTTCAGATGGTGATCTTCAGTCACCGGGCCCCTCGTCTCGCGCAATCGGTAACCTGCGAACACGGAAGGCAGCATCTTCCAGCGACACAATCGCTCCCTCAAGCAACGGCTCTTCGATGTCAGGCCACGTCCGCACTATTGTGGCAAACAGGTTGTCAGGATGAGCGTTGCGAAGACGGAGGATGATGACAGAAGGCACCGCTTCACCGGAAAAGGCCAGCAAATGGCCGAAGTCCAGATCGTGAGTCACGATGGTTTCTCCACCGCTCCTGGCCTCTTCCATGATCGCCACGTCACTCGCTTGGGCCAGTCCGATGTCGCCCACGTGGCGACACGCGTGACCTGCGGCTATCAATCGCCTGCCAAGTTCTCGCGGCACGTTCATGTCGAGTAGGAATCTCATCTGGCAACTACCCCTTCCAAGGGCACGATCCTCTCTTCCATGGCCCAGGAGGCGTAGCCCAGAGCCTGGTAGATGTCTTCCAGCTCCAGTTCAGGCCACTCTTTCAGAACCTCGTCCACCGTCATTCCCGAACTCAGATAGCTGAGGATCGAAGCGACCGGCATCCTCAGCCCCCGGATGCAGGGCTTCCCGAAGCACTTATTCGGATCTAATGTTATGCGCTTGAATCGATAATGACGGATTTCCATGCTCACTTCACCTCCATTCAACCTTCTGACTTGCTGCATATTCCGTTTCTCGGGTATGTCTTTACGTCCACTCAATCATCACGGTGTGCTGAGCATCTCAACCTGATTATAACTCATCATGGGCGTTCGCACAAGCCGCCTTGGGGCGAGAAAGTCGAAGGCGATCAGTCTGTCGGTCCCCTCCCCCGTGGTCGTTTTCACGTGGTAGAAGCCTCGATGTTCCCTCCCCCGTATCAGTTGCACGGGGGAGGGTCAGGGAGGGGGCCTGTCCGCCCTTGCATCCTCCCAAAACTCCTCGTATAATCCCTCCAAACACCTTCACCAAACAGGAGGGTCCCCATCACATGAAGGCTCACAAAATAACCTACCAACCGATTGGCACAGTGCACACTCCGTTCCAGGACATTAGAGGTATGCCCATACAACCATCGGGGGCCTCGGGGATCCGAGGCACCATCGAGATCGATAGCGATTTCGTGCTGGGCCTCAAAGACCTGGAAGGATTCTCCCACATCATCCTGCTCTATCACTTCCACCAAGTCCGGGAATCGAAGCTCCTGGTCATCCCTTTCATGGACACCCAGCAGCGCGGCATTTTCGCCACCAGGGCTCCAAAGCGACCCAACCCCATCGGACTCTCCGTGGTGAAGTTACTGAGCATCGATGGGAACGTGCTGCACGTCGAGAACCTTGACATCCTGGACGGAACCCCTCTGCTGGATATCAAACCGTACGTGCCGGAATTCGACCAGCATCCGGCGAACCGCGTCGGGTGGTTGGAGCAAGCCAGGGGGATGGTGGTCAACAAGAGGTCAGACGCCCGCTTTCGGTAGCTATCAACGGTCAGCTATCAGCCGTCAGTTTTGCGAAGTCTGGCGGCGGCCGTTCTTCTCACCAAAGGATTGACACTACCCAGGGGAACGCCAGGCATCGGGAACGCAGGCTTCCGGCCTGCCAAAGCGAACGCCAGACATCAGGAACGCAGGCTTCCAGCCTGCCAGAGCGAGCGCCAGGCATCGGGAACGCAGGCTTCCAGCCTGCCAGAGCGAGCGCCAGGCATCGGGAACGCAGGCTTCCAGCCTGCCAACAGGAACGCAGCGTAGTTTGATTACCTGCTCTCCTCTTGACTCACAGCGAAGTGCCCTGGTGAGTGTAAGTGCGATTCGACCGCCGCTACAAAAGTCTTAGCGTCCACCAGGGTCTCCTCGGCGATTGAGCGATGCACCTGTACCATTTCGCCGTAGTCGTGCGTCTGACGGCGGTCAAAAGCCAGATGGAGAGAGCGAGATAGTTCGCGGGGGAACACGCCAGTCTTGACAAACTCTCTGTCGAAGAGGGCTAGTGCCCCACTGTGCTTGGATGTGCCGAGCTGCCTGGTAGCCAGGAGAGCCAGCAAAGCGTAGAACATAGCATAATAGGCACGACTGATTGTGCCACGCAGGGCGGACTCACTGAGCAGTATCTCTGCTTCTCGCAGAGTTTCGTGAGCCTGCTCCATTCTGGAGCGAAGCAGATCCTCAAGCTGTTCCGGCTTGACCTCCCGTTTTGGGTTCACGGCTGGACTCCTTCGCGTTCGATGTTCAAGATCAGAGGACTGGCCCCCATGGCACCATGTTCCAGTTCATCCCGGGTGGCGATCACTGTGGAGATCACTCGGTCCATCTCGAAGCCCACCTCCCAGGCTATCTCGCTGATGCGCCGGCGCATTGCGGGCGTACACATCTCCAGCTCGACGAACACGTCCATATCCGAATCGGGCACGGCATTGCCCCTCGCCCGCGAGCCAAAAACACGTAGATCCAAGACAGGCACGATGTCCGTCAGGCGGCGTTGGAACTCACGCGCGATTTGCAGGTCTGTTTCTGTCAACATCTTGTCCGTCCTTTTTGGGCGTGCCTTCTACTTAGTCGGCCAGCCGCCATGTGCCTCGATCACCTCATCAGTCTCCCCTATCAGCCGAGTCGTCTCTATTATACCACTTGCCGTCGGGGATATCAACCGGAGGTTTGATGGGGAAAACGAAGTAGAACGGGGTGACAGAATCAACCCCAAGTATATCAGATTCTTGCTGCCAATCTTAGCGAATTTGGGCGATAATAGGGCATCTCACATCAAGGAGGTGCCCTATGCACACTCACAGTCAGAAGGTGGGTGGCCCCAGATCAACCTCTGAGGCCACCCTGTTCCACCAGGCGCAGGCGGGGTGTCGGGACAGCCTAAACGCCCTCATGGCCCGTCACGATGGCCTGGTCCAAGCCGTCGTGCGCCGCCAGGTGTTAGGCCAGATGCCCTTCTTCGAAGCCTTACAAGCGGGACGCGGAGGCCTCTGGCGAGCCATCTTGGGCTACGACCCCTCGCGAGGTCTGGCCTTTTCCACCTACGCCTGGACCTGCATTATGCGCCATGTTTGGCGAAGCGTCAAGGCCCATGCTCGTTTCCATTCGGTCCTTGTGACTAGCGATGAGCTTCCGCCCATCGAGGCACAAGACCCCGCTGTGACCTGGGAGGCGACAGTCGTACGACAGACGGTTCACCATCTGGTACAGCGCTTGCCGGAGCGGTTGCGGGCAGTCATCGTCGCCCGGTATGGCCTGGATGGAAGAGATCCTGCTATCTACCGTCAGATCGGGGCCACTCTGGGGATCAGCGGCGAACGAGCTCGCCAACTTCACACCGAGGCCCTCGTGTGGCTGCGCCACCCAGCCCACTCCCAGACCTTACGCAGCCTCCTGGGACGCCACACTCTCGCCGACTATCAGCTTGCTGATGACTTGGCGCAGCGCTGGCTCCAGCGGAGAGGAGGGCAACATGGCCGCTAACCTCACCGCCGTCGAGAGCCGCGGACAGGATTCCACCTTCGTAGCCCAATGCAGTCTGCCCGGGCTGCAAGACCGCTTGCCCCTCCGCTGGATCGTCCCATCAGACACACCCCCTTCTCCCAAAAAGGCCTACCGCTCTCACTATGTATACCTGGGTGGTTGGCAGGACTTGCAGGATGCAACTGCCCGGAAGCACCTCTCCCCCTTCGATCTGATCTTACGTTTGGTGGACTTCACCCCCTTGCGTGCCGTCCTGGCTCATCTCTTGGGCTGGACCTCCACCAGAGGCCGGGTCCCCTTCGATCCTATCTCTATCTTCCTCCTAAATGGCTGGCAGGTCACCAGTCACTGGTTCCGCGCCGAGACCCTACGCAACCTCTGCAACCCTATGAACGCCGAGTACGCCCGGCGCTTCGGCTTTGAGAACGGTGTCTTCCCCACTGAAGGCGGTCTCCGTCACTGGCTCACCGCTCTTGGTCAGAATTCCACCAACGGAGAAACCATCCTCGTCGACGAGGAGCAGCACATCGAGATCGCCATTGAGCGTCTCAACCAGTTGCTGGTCCAGTCTGTGTCCCTCTTAGTCGAGAACGGCTTCCTCAGCCAAGAGGCCTGGGAAAAGGCTCTCATCTGCCCTGACGGCATGATCCACGATGCCGCTTCCCGCATGCGCTGTGCCTCAGTACGGGAAACCTGCTATCAGCCTGTTTCTCCTGATACACTACGCCCCTGCCCAGCCAAAGAGAAGGAGCGTCGAGGCTGCAACTGCGATACCATCATCTGTGCCTCGGCCTGTCGCTACGCCACCCCACGGGACCCCGAGGCTCGTTTCGTCTGGTACAGCGGATCCAATCACAGCACGGACAACCCCAATCAGTCCACCAATCCTGCCCAGGCAAAGAAGAAGCAAGGCAAGGGACGCTATGGCTACCGCAGCCTCCCCATCCAACTGGCCGACCCCCTGCGCCGTTTCAGCGTCGTCTTACTCGACGCTTTCCAGCCCGCCAACCAGCGCGAAGAGAACGTCGCTGCCGCTTTGTTACTTCAACTCCACGCTAACTACCCCAATCTCTCCGTTGATACCGTTGCCGGTGACGCAGGCTTCGGCTATGAACGAGTCCTGCAAGTCATCTATCGAGACCTCCACGCCCGACGGGCCATCGACCTTCGCGCTGACAAGTCCGACAGGGACAAGCCCTACTGGCTCATACGCGGCTACGATGACAAAGGCCGCCCTGTCTGCCCCTACGGCTATGCCCTCAAGGCCAACGGCTTCGACTTCGACCGCCGACGACACAAATGGATCTGCGCTCACTCCTGCCGCAACGGGGCTACCCCCGCTGTCTACATCGAAGGGACCATCTACCCACCCGCAGAGTGCCCCTACTTAGACCACCCCTATGGCCAAATCGTCAACGTCAGCGAGCGTTTCAAGAATACCTCCTCCATCCGATTGGTGCGGGACATCCCCGTGGGCACCCGGGCCTGGAGACGCCTCTACCACCGCGCTCGCAACGCCGTCGAGGGACGAAATGCCACCTTCCAAGCGTGGGGCCTCAAGCGACTGCGCTTCTACGGTAATCCCCGAAACAAGGCCCTTATCTTCCAGGCCGATGTCTGGCTCAACCTGAGTACTATGGCCCGGCTGGTGCTAGAAGCCACCGCCGCCACAAGCAGCACTTGACGTTAGCTCTACCCCATATCTTTTGACAGGCCTCGTGAATGTCCCCCGCGTGGCCCGTTCCCCCCTGCCTGCCCCTTGGATTCTTGGCCGCCTGTGTCCTCTGCTAGCACACCACCGGCTTTTACTCTGCCCCTGCCGCCATTGCCAGCAGGCTCCTTCCTGCTTCTACTTCGTTTTACCGGCCCCTGCGCACACCTCGACCTTCATCAACCCCATTTCGGCCCCTTCTACCCCTCCTACACGGTGCTTCTACTTCGAAATCCCAAAGAGGGAAAACGAAGCGGAAGGCAGAAGCCGGTTGCCAGCTCTTTGCTCAAGTCGGGTCCGTGACCCGACGGCCCACCAACGCCAGTCGCGGACTGGCCTGGAGCGGAATTCGTCCCACTGGACCGATTTGCTTCGTTTTCCCGAAGACCACAATTGGAAGGATTCACCAGCTCCTACGCGAAACCTGCTGCAAGCAGCTTGAAGAGGTCTCCCAACCCATCTTGGCAGGCTCTGTCAAAACGCCTCAGAATCCGTAACAAGGCTGCGAACACCAGCCAATTGACCTACGCAGGAGACCCCGATGCGCCTCTGGAGTCATCCCCTAGCTGGCACCGGCCTCTCCAGCCTCGCCCATGGCGCGCTCTAGCAGGTCAGATACACCCAGTTCTGCCGCCCAACGGCGGAGGTATTGAAGATCCAGGACCTCTCCCTGCACCTTGAGCACGTTTTGCACGTCACCCCACTGTCGATCCGAAACCTCATCACCGAGACGATACCACTCCAGTTTTGCCAGGACGGTATCCTCGACACTGGCGAAGTAGACCAAACGCCGTGGCTCGTCTACCAGCGAATGAGGAACCCGCCGGTCGAACTGGGCCTTGTCAAAAGACCGTGCCCTGCGGATGAATACGTCCACCTTGAACATGCTCTCCAAGTGGATCATATTGAAGCTACTCCGACGTCGAATCGCATCGCACATCACGTCGGCATCCACATAGAAGGCGTCTCCCAACATGCTCACGAAGGACTTCACATGATCCATGTGCAAGTCCGCGACGAGATCCACATCCATTGTTGCCCGCACGACACCATACACCGCACTGGCCAGAGAGCCTCCGATGAAGTACGGGACATCGAGCGCCTCCAGTGCTTCGACCACCAGCAAGGTCACAGCGATGGGTTCAGTCAACATGATCTGTTTCCTTTGGACCATACACCCGTGCAGCCATCTCTGTGCCCAGCAACAGATCGGCCAGTCGACGACGCAACTCTCGGTCTGTTGCATCCGGATACCGGTGGCGTAAACCACTAACTGCCAAGAGTCTCACCGTCTGGTTAAGCTGGCCCAGCAGCTCCAGTTTGCGCCAGGAAGGGGCCTGTCGCATCAGCTCGATCTGGACGCGCTCTGCGTCAGGTCGGGTATCAGTCCGGCCGGATGCCATTCTGTTCTCCAATGTGAGTCTGTCCTTCGTGGCCGGCACTCACAGATTACGAGCGTGCGAGATCATCGATCCCCGCCTCACGCTGGATGCCGACACCTTGTAGTCACCTTTGGTACTATAGCAGACAGTGTGACAAATATCAAGCAGAACATCTGAAGAGGTGCACGCAAAGGTTGTCAGTGGGCAAAGGAGAGAGTGTCGCCGAGAATGAATACACGGCTGGTACGAGA
>JAKLPW010000220.1 GCA_022013675.1 Anaerolineae bacterium
CCTGATATCCTGGTCACCGTCGCCGCGATCCGACCGGAGAAGGGGTCATTCTGGTGAGACTGAACGTGGCGCAAGACCCCCAGACAGCGATCTTCGACTTCCCCTGTGGTCACGACCGCCGACACGGGCAGACCGGCACCAATCGCTTTGCCGATGACCAGGATATCAGGTACGATGCAGTCGTGCTCAAACCCGAACCAGCGCCCTGTCCTCCCCATGCCCGTGGTCACCTCTTCAGCAATCAGGAGAGCTCCGCACTCTGAAGCCAGGTCGCGTAAGTGCGCCCCATAGCCAGGAGGTGGCACGATTATCCCGCCGCTACCCATGACCGGTTCATAGAGCAGAGCCGCAATATGCGCCTCACTATCGCGCACCAGACTCCGTAGAGCGTCCAGGCAGCCAAAGCTTTCACATGGCCAGGAAAGCCCTACTGGACAGCGCCGGCAATCTGGTACTGGCAGGCGATGTATGTCTCCCAGGTGCGGCAGGTAAGGTGCAGTACGCCCGGCTTCGGAAAGCGCCAGAGCGTAGGTCGTTGCACCATAATAGCCTCTCTCGATAACGACGATTTCGTTAGCCCCTGTGGCGGCGCGGGCCATCTTGAGAGCCAGTTCCACGGCCTCGCTCCCGGTGTTGAGGAACACCACGCGATTCAGTGTGGGAGGCAAGATCTCCCGCAGCTTAGACACCGCTTCGTCGATCTCTTTAGTAAGGAGAGAGGCCCCAACGTGAGTCAGCTTCGATACCTGCTCTCGAATCGCTTTAACCCAGCGCGGATGCCCGTAGCCTAGTATGTTGCACCACGTGCCGGAGAGAAGGTCGACGTAGGGCTTGCCTGATGCGTCCCACACGGTACAGCCTTCGCCGCGAACGAGGACGATGTCATGAAACGGATTCGTTTGCCATAAACGCACGTTTTCGACCCCTTTCCAGGAACCACTGTTCCCAGGTGCCACCCCGGCGATGGGATGGTAGCGGATTCTTCGCCCGCGTAGCGCTTCCAGCACCGAGGCGAGCTTGTGGGTTACGGGAGCAGGACGGCACTTACTTGCCCGTCACTCAGGGTGACCTCTTGTATTTCGGATCCACCAGATAGCCACTGGGATAGTATCTGGTCAAGTTCACCCTCGATTTGCGAGCTCACGTTCTTTGGCAAGGAGATGCCGCTGACCGTTGCCGCCGTAACGTGGAAATGGAGTTCCCCGCTCTCAATTACGGGCACGGTGGCGAGATGCAAATCCATGTCACCCAAGAGACTCTCGGTCACTGCGTTTACCTCGATTTGCTCGTTGGTGATAGTGACAACGGGGTCAACAATCGTCAGTCTACCGGTGGCGTCGCCAGCGTCTCCCTCGGCGCTCTCCATCCCCTCTTTGACCAACGCTGCCCTCGCCGGGCTTGACAGGGGGCGCAGAAGATGGTAGAATACTTCGGGAGCGAAATATTCGTAACCGAAATAGTGAGAGGTGCGATGGCTACGGAGACGATGCACAAACTACTCACGCTGCTGCGCTATCTGCGCCACTATGGGCGGCAGATACACGAGGAAGGCCTGGGCGGCCGCAGGATCTCGGCTCTGCGTTACCTGCTGGAAGTTGGGCCGCTCACCGTTGGACAGCTTCGAGATTATCTCTACATCAGCGATAGCAGCACGTCGGAAATGATCGACCGGTTGCAGGAGGCGGGCTACGTCACACGCACGCGCTCCGTGAAGGACAACCGCGTCGTCATCGTGACGCTAACGCCGGCGGGAAGGGTGGTCGCTGAGGAAGCGCCACTGGGTGGGATCCCTCTCCTGCGCGAGAAGCTCAAGACCTTGCCTCCGGAACGGCTCTCTGTGGTTCACGCGGCTCTGACCGAATTGCTTCAGATCTTGGAGATAGAAGATGAGTGTTGATACACCTAGCCCTATCCACTTACGCCGGCCGGGAGGCGGGCGCATCGTGTTGCGATGCCTGAGCTACCTGCGCCCACATCGGGCGCTGGTGGTTGGCGCCTATCTGCTCCTCCTGATCAACAACGTGATCACGCTGGGCATGCCGTTGATCATCGGTCACACCGTGGACCAGGGGATTCGAGCCGGCGACGCAAGCGTGATCCGCTTGGGGGCGGTGGCCCTGTTGGCCCTGGCTCTACTCCGAGGAGTGTTAACCTTTCTCTTGGGTCGCTGGACGGAGGTTGCCTCGCAGAACGTGGCCTACGACCTGCGCAACGCCATTCATGATAAGCTGCAGTCGCTCTCTTTTAGCTACCACGACCAGGCCGAAACGGGCCAGTTGCTGGCCCGCGCTATCGGTGACGTGGATCGCGTTCGCTTTCTCACCGGACGGGCAATCCTGCGCCTGGTCGAGGTTGTCACTCTCGTCCTCGGCATCGCCATCGCCATGATGGTGATGAATCTTCGCCTGGCTCTACCTACCCTGGTCATAGTTCCTCTGCTCACCTATGTGGCATTGACCTTTGGGCGACTCTATCGTCCCCTGTGGGGGGCCATTCGGGAGCAGATTTCCGAACTGACGGCGCATCTGGAACAGAACCTGCGGGGATCACGTATTGTCAAAGCCTTCGCCCAGGAGCCAGCGGAGATCCGGCGCTTCGACACGGCAAACGCCAAGTTCTTCGATCTACACATGATCGCGTCGCGGACGCGGGCGATGTACCTACCCTTGCTGAGGTTGATTGCCAGCGCGGGCATCATTGCCGTCATTCTCTACGGGGGCCAGTTGGTGATCCGAGAGGAGTTGACGATTGGCGAGCTGGTGGCTTTCTCAACCTACGTGGGCCAATTACTGGTCCCTGTGCGCCGCCTGGGGATGATAGTCTCGGCCATCGCCGAGTCCATCGCCTCGGGAGAACGCATCTTTGAGATCCTGGATGCCCGGTCAGAGGTAGAAGACCTGCCCGGTGCCAGGCCCGTGGAGAACGTTCGGGGACATGTCCGCTTCGAACACGTCTCCTTCTCCTATTTCGAACGAAACCCGGTGCTGAAGGACATTGACTTCGGGGCCGAGCCTGGTCAGGTTGTGGCCCTGCTGGGGGCGACGGGTTCGGGCAAGAGTTCGGTCATCAATCTCGTCCCCCGTTTCTATGATCCCACCAGGGGGCGGGTTCTTCTTGACGGGCACGACATCCGCTACCTGACAGTGGCTTCTCTGCGAGAGCAGATCGGCATCGTGCTGCAGGACACTACCCTCTTTGCCACCACTGTTCGTGAGAACATCGCCTTTGGTCGTCCGGACGCCGGCGAAGAGGAGATCATCGCGGCGGCCAGGGCGGCGTCGGCCCACGATTTCATCATGGAGATGCCCCAGGGATACGAGACCGCAGTGGGAGAGCGAGGCATGACCCTATCGGGCGGGCAGAAGCAGCGCATCGCTATCGCCCGTGCGATACTCAAAGATCCGCGCATCCTCATCCTGGACGACGCAACCTCCAGTGTGGACACTGAGACGGAGGCGCTGATCCAGGCGGCGCTAGCGAGGTTGATGAAGGGGCGGACATCGTTTGTCATCGCCCAGCGACTGAGCACCCTGCGCCAGGCGGATCAGGTACTGGTGATAGAGAAAGGACGCATCGCAGCGCGGGGGTATCGCACGACGGAACATACCGCCCACGATGAGCTCCTCAGAACCAGTGGCCTGTATGCTGAGATATACTATCAGCAGTTGCGGCCGCGTGAGCTGGACGGGCATTTGCGAAAGGATGACTCATCATGATCAGTGTGGGAGGCGGCGCGACCGGACAGGGCCCGGGCCACATGCTGCACAGCTTCGGCTCCAAAGCTATAGACGGCAAAGGTAGGATCAGCGGACGGGTGCTGCTCCGGTTGCTGCGTTTCGTCAAGCCCTACTGGTGGCAGATGTGTGTGGCCACGCTAACTATGCTGGTCTCGTCAGGAGCCCAGTTGCTGGCTCCCTACCTGACCAAGGTCGCCATAGATGAGAATATCGCCTCGGGGGACGTAGGGGGGCTGGTCGCTACCAGCCTTGCATTGGCAGGCGCGCTCACGGCCGCCTATCTGGCATCGGCGGCCCAGAGCTACATTCTGTCGTGGGTGGGCCAAAAGGTGCTGACCACCGTGCGGGCTGATCTCTTCCGCCACCTCCAGGCTCTCTCCGTGGCCTATCAGGACAGGCACATCGTAGGGGTTACCATCTCAAGGGTGATCAGCGACGTAGGTGTGATCAACCAGCTCTTGTCCGAGGGCTCCATCAGCATGATCGGCGATAGCTTGATGTTGGTCGGGACCGTAGTCGTGATGCTGACCATGGAACCTCGTCTGGCATTGCTTGCTTTCAGCGTGATGCCCCTGATGGTTCTGGCCTCAGCCTTGTTCAGCCAGCGGGCGCGGGTGGCCTTTCGCGAGACGCGGGAGAGCATCGGGGCGGTGATCGGTGATCTGGCCGAGGACATAGACGGCATGCGCGTCATCCAGGCTTTCGCCCAGGAGGAGACGACCCAGGGGCGCTTCGAGGCCGTCAACCGCGCGAACCGGGATGCCAACATCCGGGCGATGTCGCTCTCGTTCCTCTTCCTGCCCGTGGTGGATATACTGAGCGTAGCGGCGATGTGCATCGTGCTCTGGGCTGGGGGTATGATGGCCGCCCGGGAAACTCTGACCGTCGGAGTAGTGGTGGCCTTCTTGAGCTACGTCGCCAGCTTCTTCGGACCGATTCGAGACCTGAGCCAACTCTACACGACCCTGCAGGCCGCGACGGCGGGCGGCGAGCGTGTGCTGGAACTGCTCGATACGCCCCCAGCCGTGCGCGACAGGTTCGATGCCATCGAGATGCCGCCCATCGAGGGTAGGGTAGAGCTGAGGGATGTCTCCTTCCGCTACGATCTGGACAAGGGTGTGCTGGATCACATTGACATAACCATCGAGGCGGGAGAGACTGTTGCTTTGGTTGGGCCGACGGGCGCGGGGAAGACGTCCATCGCGAGCCTGGTGGCTCGCTTCTACGACGTGACCGAGGGCGCGGTGATGATTGACGGCCACGACCTGCGGGATGTGACCCAGGAGAGTTTGCACCGGCAGATGGGGCTGGTTCCCCAGGACCCCTTCCTCTTCCCCGGGACCATCGCCGACAACATTCGCTTTGGCCGGCCCGATGCCAGCCAGGCGGATCTGGTCGAGGTTGCCAGGCTGGTCAATGCCGACGAGTTCATCCGCAACCTGCCCGAGGGGTACGAGACTCTTATCCTGGAGGGGGGCGTCAACCTCTCGGTGGGGCAGCGGCAACTCGTCTGTATCGCCCGCGCGCTGCTGGTTGATCCGCGTATTCTGATCCTGGACGAGGCCACGTCGAGTGTGGACACAGTCACGGAGACCCTGATCCAAGACGCGCTGGAGCGGCTGCTGGAAGGTCGCACGGCCATCGTCATCGCTCACCGGTTGAGCACGGTGCGCAACGCCGACAGGCTCTACGTGATTGACGGAGGACGGGTGGTGGAGGAGGGAAGTCACGAGGAGCTGCTGGAGTTGGGAGGGCTGTACAGGGACTTGTACGAGCGGCAGTTCAGCGTGTCGGGGGAGTGAAGGGAGTGAGGAGGTCTTCTTCGCCACGAACAGCACGAATAGTGTCACGAATGTCATTGAGAGCCACGGAAAGAGATTCGGGCATTTGTGCGGCTCGTGACGCCCGTGCAACCGGCGCGGGTGCGAGAAGACCTCCGAGGTCTGTCGGCCTGCCATTCGCAGCACCCTCGTGATACTCGCCATTGACTAAATTGGTGTCATTCGTACAATTCGTGAAATTCGTGATTAGGAGAGGAATAGCAGATGAGCATCATGAACCCGTTTGGGCAGGACGGAGGCTGGTACAAGGCCAATCTTCACACCCACACCACGACTTCCGATAGAGAAGCCACCGTCGAGGAGCGGGTGCAGCAGTA
>JAKLPW010000221.1 GCA_022013675.1 Anaerolineae bacterium
AGGCAATCTCCTCGAATCCCTTCCAGCAACCTGGGGGCGTTGCCTCACCGCCCAGTTCGCTTGCGGTCTTCCCTGATCAGTATGCACAGCCCCTCCACGGCAGTGGCAATCAGGTTCTGCATGGACTCCGGCCCCAGATTCGTCGCCTCGGCCTGCTTTTTTGCCAGGAAAGCCTGCCGCTCCTTCTCATCCATGCGTTCCAGGATCAGCCAATCTGGGACGGTCCCACCGATGAGCATGATGCCACCGGCGCGCACTCCCAGAATGCTCGACACCACGAAGATGGCCGCTGCCTCCATCTCCGAGCAGACTGCCCCACCAGCCACCCAGGCGTGCCAGCGCTCCATCAATCTCGACGCGAGGGGCATGCGGTACGGTTCTACTTCACCGTAGAACGAGTCCTTCGACTGAGCCACGCCGACGTGATAAGTCCTTCCGCGCTTCTGGGCCGCTTCTCGCATCGCAGATACCACATCGACGTTGGCCACAGCCGGAAACGCCATAGGCATATAGTGGGACGAAGTTCCTTCGTCGCGAATGGCAGCGGAGATGATGGCCAGATCTCCGGGCCGGATCTCCGGTTGCATTCCTCCAGACGTGCCTACTCGTACGAAGGTGTCAGCGCCGATAGCCACCAATTCCTCCACGGCGATGGCCGTCGATGGACAACCGATTCCGGTAGATGTGACCGAGACCTTCTCCCCCAACAGCGTGCCGGTGTATGTAACATATTCGCGCTTCTGAGCCACGAAATGGGCATCGTCGAAGTGCTCTGCGATGAGTGCGCAACGGCCCGGATCGCCCGGTAGCAGGACATAGCGCCCAACGTCTCCCTTTCGACAATCGATATGATGCATGACATCTTGTGAAATCATGTTGCCTCCTTGCATCAAAATATGTTATTATTGTTACCTCAAGTCAACCTATGATTGCTTAGTACTAGCCAGCATCGACAGAGCGAGGTTCTTTGAAAGTGAGACAAGACACCAGGAATCCTACCACACTCAGAAGCGCAGATACTGTGAACATAGCGCCGTAGGATACGCTATCCACCAGCAAGCCCCCAATCAACGGGCCGATGGCCACGAACGGAGCCAGGACGGTGTTGGCAATCCCCACGAAGCGCGCTGTCTCCTTGGGAGGACTGAGCTCCATAGTGAGGTTGATCTCGGCCAGAAGAGTTGCTCCCACTGCAAAACTCATCAGCGCGAAGCCAACGTACGAAGCCACCAGATAGGGAAATATCAGAACGAGCAAGGAGGCCAGACCTCCCATAAGCGCCGCAATCTCCAGCACCACCTTGAATCCCTTCCGATCCCCCAGCCATCCCAAGATAACGGCCGCTGCCATCATGGATGCAGTCATGACTAGAGTGAACTTGCCAACCGCCGCGGATCCCAATCCATATTTCTCAATGGCGTATACGGACAAGAACGGCAGAGCCATCACACCCAGGTTCATAACGATGCGAATAATGATGAGCCACCGGAATTGGCTCCGCGCGCGCAGGACTGCCGGGATTGACCGAAAGAAGTCCTTGAAGCTCTCCTTCTGCGCCGTTTCCGGGAAAGGATCTTCCCGGAAGCAACTAATGGCGACCAGGGAGATCAACGAAACTGCGAGTCCTAACCAAAACAGCAAAGAGTAGTTCTGTGGGAAAGGATGGCCGGAAAGGGCCCACCCTATGACATAGGTGCTAGCCAAGCTGAACAGGCCAGTAGTCACTCTAGTGACAGCGTAGTACGTCCCACGGCGCACCGGAATACTCTTAGAGACGAAATCAGAATAGGCTGGGCTGATGAGCCCCTCCGACATCGACTTGACTGCCATCACCAGGAAGAACACCGCCAGCATCCAGGATGTTGGAAGCCTGTCGGCGAACCCTGTAGCGAACGCCAGCAGGGCTATCCCCCCACGCTCCAGGGCAGCCACAGCCATTATTATAGGTTTGCGCCGGACCCTGGCGTGCGCCAGATAGGCGCCGGGAAGCTGTGCCGCGAAGTAGCCTGCGGAAGAAATCGCAGCGATAAGACCCACGTAGACCAACCGGTCACTGAGCTGGCGCACAAAGTTGGGTAGTACGGTTGCATACGAAAGCATGGTCAAAGCTAATCCGAAGAAGCTCTGGTCTATGACCAATGCTGTGAAATTCCATCTGTGATTGCGCTCCATCGCGGCCACGTAGCCGGGGTGATCCCGTCTCAGAGCGTATGTGTCACGGCTTTCCATATAGCAACCCTAGCCGCCTTTCCTTCTCACTCAACGCCTGCCGCTTCTCACACAGACCACCGTAGTCCTCACATCTACTTCTTGCGCCAGATCCACGCCAGATCCTCTTCTTTCTCCACGGCCCTCCGCATGAGGGCGCGCCCCTTCTCCTCCACCAGGTAAACCAACTCGGTCTCGTCAGCAGTCGTCAACTCGCCATCCTGGACTACTACCCGCCCGTTCACAATCACCGTGGCTACATCTCGGCCATTGCAGCAGTAGACGATGTTATCCAGCAGGGAATAGCATGGGGCGGTATGCAATCCCTCAAAATCGAGGACCACTAGGTCAGCCAGGTAGCCAGGTACGACGGCCCCCAACTGATCGCCCATACCGATGGCTGCAGCAGCATCTACCGTCACCATTTCCAGAATCTTCGAGGCCGGCATTGCCTCCCTATCGCCGGTGAGTTGCTTCTGGGAAGCCCCGGCGATGCGGAGCTCCCCTACAATGTCCATCAGGTTGTTGCTGCACACACAATCGGTACCAATGAGAACCCCAGCCCCACGCTGTAGAAGTTCCCAGGCCCGTGCGGGGCGACCGGAGAGAGCATGCCCCATGGGACAGTATAGGGGGTGAGCGCCCGATTCTGCAAGGAGATCCATCTCGTGCTCGTCTATGTATATGCAGTGGGCCGCCAGAACATCTTCCCCCAGAAAACCCGCATCATACAGATACTCCACACACCCAACGCCGTGTTGCTCCTGTATGTAGGTTCGCTCCTGCGGGCTCTGGGCCAAATGCAGGTGAATACCCACACCCTCCTCCGTAGCGATCTCACGAATCGAATCCAACCATTCAGGCGAGACAGTATCGGACGCGTGAGGAGCCAACCAGGGAGTCACGAGGGGATGGCGACCTTTCCAGCGGCGAACAAAGGCTACCGCCTCTTCGAACTCGCGTTCCCCGATGATGGGCCCCAACCGACTCATGATTGTGTGCCCCAGAACGCCGCGCAGACCCAGTTGGGTTGTAGCCCGTGCGACCTGTTCCATGTGGAAGTAGTGATCGATCACACAGGTGGTGCCGCCCTTCAGTGCCTCAGCCCCACCTACCAACGCCCCAATGTAGCAATCATCAGGGGTCAGCGATCTCTCAACCGGCCACATGACACGGTAGAGTCCGTCTGGCACGGCCAGCGTGATACCTTTCTGCAAACTCATGCTGATATGGGTATGGCAGTTGATAAGGCCAGGGAGTACGACCTTCCCTCGTCCATCTATCCTCTCGGCGTGAGGATACCGAGCGCGAATCTCATCCGCTTGCCCGACGGCAGCGATGCGCTCTCCAGAAATAGCTACACCAGCATTCGTGAGGATGTCGCGCTGGGGATTCATGGTGACGACGGTCGTATTCTCAATAAGCAGGTTTTCGTTCATGGCAATCTCCTTCATCGAGAGTAGTACCTCATCATGGTGAACACGACAGGCTGTCATTCTGAGTATGTCAACTATGCCAACCGCGCTGTTCAGTCTTCAATGACACAGGCGAGGAATCCCTGTCATTCTGAGCTTTGCCACGGTGAATGCGCCACTCCTTGTGCAAGAAACTAACCTTGTTCCCTTGTAGCTGAGTAGCAGGCTAATAGCTGGGTAGCAAGCCAACCCCTGTTGGCCGTCTGTAGCAGGGACCCGCCCGACGGGATTGGGCTTCCACCCGGCGTAAATCACCGGTAGATGGGTAGTCCGCCCTATGTTTCTTAGTAGCCGGCGCGCAGCGGAGACGCTTGCCCCGAGTTGGTCAAAGGGAAGAATCTCGTTGCTTGCATAAGAGAAACGCTTGTTTGCGTAGAACGAGATTCTTCCCTTCGGCTTGGTCCCTTCGGCTCCGCTCAGGACGTGCTCAGAATGATCAGCTCTCTCAAAAGCAGTCTGACGGAGTAGTAGGGGATGCACGAGAACCGCGCTACTGGATGTGAGTTACGCTTTCGTCATACCGCCCGTCAGGGAACTAGCTCTATGCGAGCAATGCACCACAATCCTAGGCCGATGCCGCCCGATCCTTCTCAATGAGGATCTTAAGAGCCTCAACGGCTGTCCGGAGGAGCGGGTCCAGATCAGTTAGCTTGGCGCGCTCTTCTGGCGACAGGGGAGGTAATTCCTGATTCCCGGCCACTAGCATGACACCACCAGCCCGCTTCTTCAAGACGCTGCATACGACGAAGATCGTCGCGGCCTCCATCTCCGAGCAGAGAACTCCTCCAGCGATCCAAGCCTTCCAGCGGTTCTGCAGCCGGTAACTCACAGGCATACGCTCTGGCTGATGCTGGCCGTAGAAGGAGTC
>JAKLPW010000222.1 GCA_022013675.1 Anaerolineae bacterium
AGGCCGGAGGGATACCGCTGAAGCGGTTACTACGAACAGAATCCAAGTGATTGTGGCCTTGTAGTCTGGCTCTTACTATGGTATAATCTGGGCAGAGGCAAATCGTATCAAGGTCCAAGTCAAAACAACAGGGAGGGATCGCATGGAAGTCAGCAATACTGAACTGAAGCATTGTGATTTGGTCGCGGTCAAGGGGCGAGTAGATAGCTCGACTGCCCCCCAACTGGATGAGGCTCTCAAGGCGATTATGGAGAAGGGGCGCTATCGCATAGTGCTAGACCTGAGCGGAGTGGAGTTCCTGGGTAGTGCTGGCCTTCGCGCCATCGTTTCGGCCTACAAGACGTGCCGGCGATGGAATCGAGGCGATGTGCGTTTGGCCGAGCTACCTTCCAGGATTCAGGGGGTCTTCGACCTAGCCGGTATCACACCCCTCGTGAAGATCTACCCCGAAGTGGTGCTAGCGGTTGGAAGCTTCTAGCACAGCGCTTAGAAGTCCAGGCGAGAAGTTATAGGGGCAGGTTGTGGCTCTTTCCGGCCAGAATGATCCAAATCGGCGGCACAGGAATGACTTCTACACAACAGAAGCCTTGTCCCTACGAGGAGGAGGAACGAAGCCCTGGCGCTGCTCGATCGCTATGGGAGGCGAGTAGACCAGGTTTTTCCTATGCTGAGAAAGTCTCTAGAACCTTTAGGGTTTCTGCTGCCAGCACCAGTCTGTCTCAGCATCGCCAAGAACCTGGTCTCTGTTTATGAATGTCTGTTATTCGGGAGCGACTATGTTGCGAAAGTATGAATTGAGCGTCACCAGCGAGCTGGATAATCTGGCCAGCATTGGTCAGTTTATCGCGGACACCACCCGAGCGTTGGGCTTGAGCGGGGACGAGGCCTTCGCTGTGGAAATGGCAGTGGATGAGGCGTGTGCCAACGTGATCGAGCATGCCTATGATGGCAAGCCCGACGGTACCATTGAGGTCACATGCTACCTCGAAGAGGATCGCTTGGTGGTCACCATTCGCGACCATGGGGAGCCCTTCGATCCTGCCAGTGTGCGATGCCCGGATACCGAGTGCTCACTGAAGTACCGGGAGGTTGGTGGATTGGGGCTCCACTTCATGCGAACGCTGATGGATGAGGTACGGTTCGAGTTTGATACGCCCGAGGGCAACGTCCTGCGAATGACCAAAGTGAGGCATTAGCTATGAGCTCGGATACGTTTGTCTCCTCCGTGGCTGTGGTTGCGCCCAGCGGAAGGCTGGACGCACTGGCTGCCCCTCGCATCGGGCAGGAGCTTGAGGATATCATCTCCGCTGGCCAGGTGCACATCGTGTTGGACATGCACGATGTTACCTACATCTGCAGCAATTCCCTGCGGGTCTTGCTCCTTGCTCTCAGAAGATTGAGGTGTTTGGGTGGGAATCTGGTCCTTTGCTGCCTGTCACCTCGCATAGAGTTCATACTTCAGATGTCCGGCTTTGATCAGGTTTTTGACATAGTCGACACCGTGGAAGTGGCCAGGAGCTTCTTTGCCGACCAGGTCGAAGGGGGATGAAGTCATTGGGTGGGGATATGTCGTTTTTTGACACGCCCGCTTTCATCCTATTGGCCCTGGGGTTAGTGTCGGTTGGAGCGGTGGCCCAGAGACTGATTCGCTCTCTGCATGATTTACGCTCTCGGGCGACCGAGCTCCGCACCCTGAACGAGTTCAGCCGTGAATTGATATCAGCTACGTTAGACGTGGAGGGTATCTGTGAGTTGCTCCACCGGTATAGCAGCATGGTTGTGGACACCTCCGATTTCACTCTGGCGTTGTTGGACGACTCAAAAGGAATAGCCGTCGTCGTGATTGACGTTGAAAGCGGCCAACGAAGGGACGGGTGCACCTGTCCGCCTGAAGAGGGGTCGGTGGAATGGCTTCTGCGCCACGGGCAATCGCTGTTGATCCGCGATCTCCACCGTGAATCCCTTCCCTTTGCCCCGGTTGCTCTCCGTGAGGCCACCCGTTCTGCGCTCTACATTCCCCTGTTGACGAAGGATCGTCCTATTGGAAGCTTATCGGTCCAGAGTGCGAAGCCTGGCAGGTTCGATGAAGATGATGAGAGGATTCTTTCGGCGTTTGCCAATCAAGGGGCCGCCGCCATCGAGAAGGCTCGGCTGTACGCCAGGGAGCATCAGCGTGCCAAGCAACTGGCGACTGTCAGCGAGGTAAGCCTGAAAGTCGCTGCTATCCTGGGCCTGCAAGAGCTGTTTGGGCAGGTGGTCAACCTGATCCAAGAGAGCTTTGGTTACTACCACGTTGGCATCTACACTGTAGATCATGAATCCGGGGATCTCTATTTCAGGGCCAGCACGGGATGTAGCGATCCTGAGGTTCGGATAAACAGAAGCGGTGGAATGATTGGATGGGTGGCCACGCATGGCGAACCGGTTCTGGCCAACGATGTCGAGCGAGAGCCGCGCTTTCGCTACGACACGACGCTGCCGGAGACGCTCTCTGAGTTGACAGTACCTCTGAAAGTGAAAGAACGGGTCGTGGGGGTGCTTGATGTGCAGAGTGATGTGCAGGGGGCTTTCGACGAAGACGACTTGTTCGTCATGCGGACGCTGGCGGCACAGGTTGCCATCGCTGTGGAAGATGCTCGCATGTACGTCGAGCGACAGGAACAGGCCTGGGTTGCCACGGCCCTCCTGCAGGTGGCCGAGACCATCGGAAGCCTGACCAGCTCCCAGGAGGTCCTGTCCAGCATTGTGCGCCTGACGCCCATACTGGTGGGCGTGGATCGCTGCATGCTTTTCCTGTGGGAGGATGACTCAGGGCAGTACGTGTCTTCGGAGTCGTTTGGTCTTTCAGCAGAGTCGCGAGTGCGATTTGCGGATCTGCGGCTTGCCCCGGACCAGTTTCCTCTGCTGGATCAGGTACGCACCGCTGGCGAGCCGATCCTGGTTCGTTTCGGGGACGAGCAGGGGTTGATCCCGGTTGATGTTATGAAGGATTATCAGATCGGAGTGGCCTTCGCTTTGCCTCTACGCGTCAAGGGGGAGGTCGTGGGCGTCATGCTGGCCGAGTACAGCGATCCCAACGCCGAGTTGTCTTCGGCCAACAGGTCCGTGTTGACCGGCATCGCCAACCAGGCAGCTATGGCTGTGGAGAGCGCGCGTCTGTACGAGGCTCGCAGAGAGGAAGCCTGGGTTTCTACGGCCCTGCTGCAGGTCTCGTCCTCTCTGGAGAACACCACGGACCTGGACGAAATCCTCGAGAGGGTAGTGAGCCTCACTACCCTGTTGGCCGGAGTGGATCGCTGTGCTATCCTCTTGTTCGATGAGGCGGCTGGGGAATTCATGCCTGCCCAGGTCCATGGCATTTCGCGGGAACGTCTACCGGAGTTCTTGGCGTTGCGCTTTGCTCCAGGACAGATGCCTTTGCTGGACGAGATCCGGGATCGTCGTGCGCCGGTCTCTGCGGAACACGGCTCGGATGGAGCCTCGACTTCTCTGCGAATGATGCAGGAGTTCGGATTCTCTTCGCTCCTGGGGCTGCCTCTGTTGGCCCGGGGAGAGATCATCGGCGCCATGCTGGTGGATCGCGTGAAGATGCCACTGGGACTCTCTGAGCGCCAAATCAGCGTTCTCATGGGCATAGCCAACCAGGTCTCCGTTGCTATCGAGAACGCACGTCTGTATCAGGAATCGCTGGAAAAGGAGCGCATGACCCGGGAGCTCCAGGTAGCGAGGGACATCCAGATCAGTTTCTTGCCGAAGGCGTGTCCCCAGGTACCCGGATGGCAGGTATGCGCGGACTGGCGCTCTGCGCGGGAGGTCGGTGGCGATTTCTATGATTTCATCTGGCTCGACACGAATCATCTCGGCCTGGTCATAGCCGATGTGTCGGACAAGGGAGTGCCTGCGGCCCTCTTCATGGCCCTGAGCCGCACGGTGATGCGAGCCAGCGCCACAGATGCACGCTCCCCGGTAGAAGCGTTGGTGCGAGCCAACGAGTTGCTCACCGCCGACACCAGCTCCGGCATGTTCGTTACGCTCTTCTACGGCATACTGGACATCACCACGGGCCAACTGAGGTACGGCCGAGCTGGGCACAATCCGCCTCTCCACTTCGATCGTGTGGGAGGCCGGGTCCGGTCTCTGGATGGCCAAGGCATCGTCCTGGGTATCATGGAGGAGGTGTCGTTCGAGGAAAGGACGGTTACCCTGGGCGCTGGCGATGCTCTGGTGCTTTATACCGATGGTGTAACAGAGGCCATTAACTCGGAGGAAGAGGAGTACGGCGTCGAGCGTTTGAGGGAGGTCATCAAGGCTCACGGAGAATCCTCAGCGGCCGAGATCATTGAGGGTATCGACCAGGGGGTTGCGCGATTCAGTTCCGGAGTCCCGCAGTTCGATGATCTCACTCTGGTGGTGGTGAAACGGGAGCGTCGGGAGACTGTTAGCGAAGGTCTCCTGACCGAGCGTTTGAAGGGGACTACGGTCGGGTGATTGTTGGCGAAGGTCTCCTGACCGAGCGTTTGAAGGGGGCTGCGGTCGGGCGACTGTTGGCGAAGGTCTCCTGACCGAGTGTTTGAAAGGGGCTGCGGTCGGGTGACTGTTAGCGAAGGTCTCCTGACCGAGCGTTTGAAGGGGACTACGGTCGGGTGATTGTTGGCGAA
>JAKLPW010000223.1 GCA_022013675.1 Anaerolineae bacterium
CGAGCGTTCATCGTGGATGCTCTCAACGATATGCCCGGAGTGACATGTCCCGTGCCCACCGGGGCCTTCTATGTCTTCCCCAGATTCGAAGGCCAGGATCTATCCTCGCAGGAACTGGCCAACCGGTTGCTAGAGGAATCTCAGGTAGCCACAACGCCTGGCTCAGCCTTTGGTCAGGCTGGAGAAGGACATCTCAGGCTATCCTTTGCCTGCTCACTTGAGGATATTGAGACTGGCATGGCGCGTATGCAGAAGTTCTTATCCCGGGAAAAGCATTAAGCAAACTCGCCCGCCTGATCTCCAAGGCGACTGATCTCAAAGGCGACTGATCTCAAAGATCGAGGAGGATACATGGTTGCCAGCATAAGCTACCTACACCATTACAGCAGAGAGGAGGGGAAATGCCACCGTTGATCGGGATTACCTGTACGAGCGTCCACGATCCAAGAACAGACACTCCTTGGCAGGGTATCAAGGCCGCTTATGTCAATGCCGTGAGAATGGCCAAGGGAACGCCTATCTTGATTCCCCTGTTGGATGATAAGGCGAACCTGGAGACCATCTGGGAGAGACTGGATGGCCTACTGCTGCCGGGTGGAGGAGACATCTCTCCTGAGTTCTATGGCAAAGAGGTTGAAACCGAACTCATGGCTGTGGATCCCCTTCGGGATCAGGTCGAGCTCTGGATGGCCAGACGAGCCCTGAGTGATGATATGCCTCTACTGGCTATCTGCCGGGGCATGCAAGTGCTCAACGTCGCCGCTGGAGGGACTCTCTATCAGGACATTGCCAGTGAGATACCCATAGCAAGGAAACATAACTGCTCCCCTCCAGAGCACAAGAGTGATTGCCTGGCCCACGTCGTGCAGCTCCAGATTGATAGCCTTCTGGCACATGCGATTCGAGGGGGAGACACCTCTTATCCTCCCCCTACGCTGCATGTGAATAGCCGTCACCACCAAGCTCTTAAAGAGATAGGTGAAGGCCTGGTCGCAGTGGCGCGCTCTCCCGACGGCATCATTGAGGCCGTCGAAAGCCCAATACATAGATTCATACTGGGCGTCCAGTGGCACCCAGAGGATCTTCTGCAACACGATCACACCATGAGGCATCTTTTCGAGAATCTTGTCCAGGCAGCGGCAGAAAAAGGCAGCAAACGCTGAGAAGCAGCACTACAATCAAGGAAGGAAAATGGACTCTCGTCCTATTGCTCTCTTCGACTCAGGTGTAGGTGGCCTGTCTATTCTGAGGGAGATAGCTCGCCTACTCCCTTGGGAAGACACACTGTACTTCGCCGACAAGGTCAATTGCCCCTACGGAGAACTCTCCCTCCCCGAGGTCAGAGGCCTCAGTCAGGGTATCACGCGCTTTCTCTTGAGTAAAGAGGCCAAGGTCATCGTGGTCGCGTGCAACACCGCTTCAGCAGCGGCCCTGCAGCGCCTGCGTACCAGCTTTCCCAAGACACCGTTCATAGGCATGGTACCAGCGATTAAGCCCGCTGCCACCCTAACGCACAGCAGAAGGGTTGGCGTCCTGGCTACCCCCGCTACCTTCCAAGGAGAGCTCTTTGCTGACGTGGTCTCCAGATTTGCCACAGATGTAGAGGTCGTAGCCCAAGCTTGCCCTGGGCTCGTGGAGAAAGTAGAAGAAGGAGACTTGTGTGGAAGCGAGACTGCCGCTCTGCTGGATCGATACGTAACCCCGCTCCTTCAGGAAGGAGTAGACACGCTGGTGTTGGGTTGCACGCACTATACATTTCTTATCCCTCTGCTGCGGGACATGGTCGGAGAGGGAATCAACATCGTGGACCCAAGCCCAGCGATTGCTAGACAGACAAAACACGTACTGACACAGTTCGACATGCTGAAAACAGATGCCTTACCAGGCAAGCGAGAGTTCTATGCATCCGGAGATGCCCTCGCCCTGTCACGCACGACCAGCTATCTCATTGGCAAGGAAGAGACATTCATCGAGGTCCAATGGCAGCAAGATGGGAAAAGACTCCTTCTTTCCTGAAGTGCGCCGCGGATTCGTGCATGTAAACAAGAGATCAGAATGCTACGCTATCGAGGATCACCCTCCTACTTGAGGATATAGCGCGTGCCCCGCTTGGCTCCAATCCGCAACAGGATTCCTTCACTCACCATCTCGGCCAAGTCGAGCCGCAAGGTCTCAGATCCAACTTCCGAACACAATTCCCTGAACTCCCCGTTCGTGATACTCCCGTTTTCCTGAACGTAGTTGAGTGCCCGAAGCTGCCTCTCGTTGAGGATACCGGCCCACTGTGCGCTCATCCTTTCGCGTGCATTCGATAGAGTCACCGAGAACAAGAACGGACGGCTCTCAAAATGCGGGGGAGGATGTCCAGCACGCATCATGTCCTCAATCATGCGATCAACCCCCAGCCCCAGTTCCTCAATGTATCCCCAGTGATACAAACCTCGAACGATGCGGGGGTTACGAGAGAAGTGTTCCTCCACTATGTTATCCAGAGTGATATGGCCCGGCAAGCCTCCAGGGCTGATGACCTCCAGACGTTCGTCGAACATTCGAACCTCGATACGACGTCCCCTCAGACCGTAATCCCTATGACAGATCGCATTGACCAGCGCTTCCCGCACAGCGAAGGGGGGGTACTCGTGTGTCTCCTCCCGCGTCAGTCCGGGGATGACCGCTTCATGACTCATCTCCTCCCAGATGATGTCCCAAGTCCTCTCGATTACCCTGGCCAGAGGACCGAAGATCTCTTCCCGCCGCTGATAGCCAGGTAGACCTTCTTTTCGACGAGATTCGGTCCCCGCGAAACGCACGAAAACCAACCCAGCCTGGGGCAGGTAGTGTTCAGGAGCCTTGCCAAACAGGAGCAATCCGGCCACGGTGATAGCACCAGACCCATCTATGGCCCCCGCGTCCTGTAGAAGCTCATCCGTTGTCCACTGAGCCACACGAGGCTTCTTCTCCTTACGCACCCGGGTATACTCTGAAAGGATCTCCTCGTCGAGGTCCTCGCGGTTAGCACCTTCGACAACCTTTTCCTCAAAGCTGCCTGCTCCCTTGGAAACCGATAGCCGCTGTGTCTCTTCCCCACCGAGGGGACGGTTCGTACTTCCCGATCGAAAGAGTACCCGACCGTCAACCATGCTATGCAAGTGCGGAGCACGAGGCACAGTCAACGCGACCACCATACCACCTGCAGCCTCAAGTTGTTGCCATTCCGTGACTATCGGAGGACGGCAAAGAGCCTGGGCCCGCAACAACAGAGCATCAAGATCCTCCGACGCCTCTGACGACACACGACCATCGACGCCTAGACCAATGAAGATAGTTCCTCCATCAGCGTTGGCGAAAGCCACCATGGTCTCGGCAAGCCCAGTTATGCTAGGGATCGGCATGAACTCTAGAAGCTGACCCCGACCAGATTGGACAAGTCCCCGGATACTCCCTGACAAGTTAGCCATATGTGCACCCTGCTATCCAAGAATCTAATAACGCCCTCACTTGCGCCGCATCCCAAGTCCGTCTCATCACTCTCCGCACCGCTCCCGTGGCCAACACACGTTGGTCGCGTCACTTCTCCTTTTTGGGAGAGGAACCGGCGCTGAGTGGGCGTTTTTTCCCCCTCTTCCTTGAGACAGGGCTATCTCCCTTGACGATGGACTTCTTTCTCGGAAGAGCGCCGGGCCTTGGGCTACGTGTCGCTTTGCCCTTGGTTGTAGGCGATTTCCTGGCAACCTTCTTGGTGCTGACTTTCCCGGAAGCCTCGGCTGAGGGTTTCTCCTGTCTCTTCTTCGTTCCGCTGGTTTTCTTCTGGCCAGACGTAGAACCGACTTCCGCTTTCTTCGCCACACCTTTGCTTTTAGAAGTCCTCCCCTTGGCCTTGCTCGTCCTGGAGCTCTTCGAGGTTGTAGGCTTAGCGGTCTGTTTCTTGGTCGGCTTGGCGCTCGGTGTACCACTTGTCTTCCCACCCTCGGAACGTCGAGCACCGCCTTGCTTGCTGCCCGTTGTAGAGGTCCGGGCCGACTGGGTATTCCTTGGAGACAAGCGAGTCACTGAGGCCAGGCGATCTTCCTCCTTGAGGTCCATTACCCTCGACTCCGGCAAATCTCGAGCGGGCCAGACGCCTCTCTTGAACTGTTGTACGACCGAAACACGTACGCGCAAGACCATTCCGGCCGAGGAGACTAGTATCAGTTCATCTTTCGGTGTTACGACTCGGGCCGCTACGATAGCTCCTACTTTCACTATCTTCTTGACATCCATCGCAAGAACACCGGCACCGCCTCGGTTCTGAATCGGATATTCTATGAGCAGTGAGCGCTTTGCATATCCTCTCTCAGTAACGACCAGTAGCTCGCCATCGGGATCAACCACATCCACACCAGCCACATGGTTCTCAGGCTCCAGCTTCATGATGCTTACACCAACCGCATTGCGCCCCATTGGCCGGATGTCCCCCTCACGGATCCGGATTGCCCTGCCTTTCTCGGTAACGACTACTATCTCCTGATCGCCCCTCGTGAGCTTCACCCAGCCCAATTCGTCACCTTCATTCAGTTTGATTGCGACGAGGCCACTGGGGCGAATAGCTTCAAACTCGCTCATACGCACTCGCTTGCCCACTCCTCGGAACGTCACCATAGTGAAGTACCCTTCATCCACGAAGGATGGGGCTGCAATGGCCGCCGTTACCGTTTCTCCAGACTCCACAGGGATGAGATTCCCAATGGGAACTCCCTTAACCTGACGTTCCACATCTGGTATTTCATGCGCCCTCACCTGGTAGACCTTGCCCCGGTTGGTGAAACATAGGATCATATCCCGCGTACTAGCTTCAAAGATGAACGAAATAGAATCACTCTGCCTGGTGCCGATGCCAGCTACTCCACGATCACCGCCTCGCTTAGTACGGTAGCTACCAGAAACCTGCCGCTTAATGTAGCCATTTCGCGTCATGACAACAAGAACTTCATCGTCCGCCACCAGATCATCAGCGGAGAACTCATGCGTCCCCACAGTCTCCACATCCGTGATCCTCGTACGCCGTGCATCCCCGTACTTGCTCTTGATACTCTGCACCTCCTCCTTTATGAGCGCCAGGACTTTCTTTGGACTAGCCAGGAGTCCCTTCCAGTACTTGATTCGCTTGAGGAGTTCGGCATACTCGTCTTCAATCTTCTTTCTCTCCAGAGCGGCCAGCCGACGAAGCTGCATGTCCAGAATAGCTCGAGCTTGGATCTCAGTGAGCTTGAACTTGCGCCTCAAGTTGGAGAGCGCCGTTTCCGCATTTCGCGAGCTACGAATTGTCGCAATCACCTCGTCCAGATTGTCAAGAGCAATCCGCAATCCCTCCAGTATATGAGATCTCTGCTGGGCACGCTTCAACTCGTAGCGCGTTCTTCGAACGATGACCTCGTGACGATGATCGATGAAGAGCGAAAGAATACGCTTCAAAGAAAGCACACGCGGCTCGCCACTCACGAGAGCCAGCATATTGACACCGAAAGTCGTCTGCAAGGCAGTATGCTTGAGCAACTGATTCAGAGTCGTTTCCGGCTCCGCCCCCCGCTTTAACTCAATCACGATGCGCATGCCGGTCCGGTCTGATTCGTCTCGCAGATCTGAAATGCTCTCCAGCCGCTTTGCTCGCACCAATTCCGCTATCTTCTCAAGCAGACCAGCCTTAGCCACCTGATACGGCAGTTCGGTCACGATGATAGCGGAGCGCCCTCCCTTCAGATCCTCTATGTGCGCCTTGGCCCTTACTACAACCCTGCCCTTGCCCGTAGCGTATGCTGCCCGAATGCCCTCACTCCCTAGAATGCTCCCTCCGGTGGGGAAATCCGGACCTTGTATGTAGTTCATCAGATCCTCGACGGTAACGTCATCGAGCTTCTGATATTTGTCTACTAGAAAGCAAATCGCATCGCACACTTCAGCCAGATTGTGCGGAGGAATATTCGTGGCCATACCAACTGCGATGCCTGAAGCGCCATTTAGAAGCAAAGCAGGCAACCGGGAGGGAAGAACCGTAGGCTCCTTCAGAGACCCATCAAAGTTCTCAACAAAATCGACGGTGTCTTTATGGATGTCTTCCAGAAGTTCCTCTGCAATCGAGTCCAGGCGTGCCTCTGTATAGCGCATGGCAGCCGCATTATCCCCGTCAACCGAACCAAAGTTACCCTGACCATCCACCAAAGGGTAACGCATGGCAAAATCCTGGGCCATCCGCACCATGGCATCATATACAGCCGAATCGCCATGGGGATGGTACTTTCCCAGAACCTCACCAACAATGCGAGCACTTTTCTTATACGCTGTGTCGTGATGCAGCCCCATATCGTCCATGGCGTAGAGGATACGCCTCTGAACTGGCTTGAGACCATCTCGCACGTCGGGCAACGCACGAGCCGTGATGACGCTCATGGCATAGTCCAGGTACGCGCCCCTCATCTGTTCCACAATGTCTACCCGTCGAACGGTGCCTATCTCCATGGAACCCTCCTAACACTATGCTCAACGTCTTGGCAATCGCATCCTAGTTCTATACCTCAGACCACGATGTGCGAGTCCCCTCATCCAGCCACGATACGTATGTAACCCAGCGATCCCATAAGTATGATCGCTGCCTGACAAAGGCCCTGGCTTGCTCCTGCACGAACGGTTCCCTCTCACGACTCCTCATCCCTGCCGTTTCAAACATGTGACTAATCGTTCGAATGTAAAAGAGTGGGAGAAGTGCCTGGGCTACTTTATCGGGATCACCTTCCCCCTTATTATACACAACCGTAAAATCATACACCACCCTGGCCCACAAATCATCAGGAAATCGCACATCCGTGCCTGGTTCCCTCAACATCTCCAGCACAGCAGAATAGTCTGCGTCGGTCAGGATCACTTTCCAGATACGGCCTAGCCGTGCGTATCCAGCCTGAGCTGCCTGCCAGAGAGCATCGATTGGCTGAAGGAGAGGAGGTAGATCAACTCCACTCTCTGGCCCATACATAGGAGCAGCAACATCCCAACCAGTCACTAGACACCACGTGTTGCGATAGATATTCACCAAGCGAAATAATGTTCCCACCATCTGCAGGAAACGAGGATCCATCGGCAGAGCGGGGTCCTTGGAGCCGTTTGTCTTGGCTCCCAGATCCACCTGACAGATCCGGCAATTCTCATTCACTGCCACTGTCGTCAGCCACACGTCACTGCCAAACCTGGCCACGTCTGTCTCCCAGACATCTCGCTCCAGAAATGACTTGGCCAGTTCTCCAGACACCCCAAAGTCGCCCCCTGTTGGCTGACGGACATCCAGTCCATATAAAGCCCAAGTCATCGGATAGGCCAGCAGATCATTAGGAGCAGCCATGCGCGAGTGACGCTGGTAGATCGGTGTGGCTAGATCATACTCGCCATCAAGAATAGGCTGTGCCAGATTCCTTACCCAGTCCGCAGTGATGCTACCAACCTTTGCCTCAACTATCACACAGACTCGAGCCTGCAGCCGGACTGCTACCTCAAAAATAGCTCGCACACCACTACCCTTGCCCAACAGACCGTTGTAGAGCAGTGTCAAGGTCGACACCCGAGGACCTACAGGGGTCCGCGCAACGATTCTCATAGAATCATCCGAAGAGCCTCCATCAGCATTTACCAAGATAGCCCGAAGATGCGGATAGTGAAGGACCAAGCCCCGCGCTATTTCTCTTGCCACCAGCCCAATCGTGCGAGCGTTTCGATAGCTTGGGATTCCCACCACAACATCCGCCTGGCCGATTTCATCCAGATACTTCAACGTATCGTCGTCCAGCGCTGTTTCAAATACCAGCCTCTCCTTCTCCACCATCTAGTCCTCCGTCCCCCGATAATAAATGGTAAGTCGTCCATCCTCTCTTACACAGTAGAGTAGGCCAACATCAAACCCACACTATATTATAGCACAGTTTTTTACTATTTGGCCCTAATCTGGCGAAATGACATACTAAGTTACTTGCCTTTTTGTCAATACTTTGCTACAATCCCGTGAGCTATCACAGCAATCATGCAAGAACGGAATAGAGAGGAGTGCACAATCAATGGATCTTTCCAAGATGATTAGAGACGTACCGGATTTCCCTATCGAAGGCATTC
>JAKLPW010000224.1 GCA_022013675.1 Anaerolineae bacterium
CTTCCTGCTTCTACTTCGTTTTACCGGCCCCTGCGCACACCTCGACCTTCATCAACCCCATTTCGGCCCCTTCTACCCCTCCTACACGGTGCTTCTACTTCGAAATCCCTGATGGCATTCGGTTGCAGATGTTGCGTAGAAGATCACGAGTAGCACGAACAGACCAATCGCACCAACCCTGCCTCGACCCCCACAGCCTCACGCGTGATCCGTAGAGAACCCCATACATGGCGTCTTTGCGTTCTCATCGCCTTTGCATGAGCCAATCACTCGTAACCAATAGGCAGAATCCCACCCGCCAGACCTCGGAGGTTTCGGGTGAGGCAATAATGGCCCACAATCTGCTATAGAACCGTATAGAATCCATCGCGCCTCTTTGACATAAAACCTCCGAGGTCTTTCTCCACATCCTCGTCGGGCTGGCCATTGCAATGGAAGGTTTCTTGATGTATACTAATGTTAGACTGATGTTGGACCTGATACTTAGGTCTGATCTACGCGACGTTGTGTCCGCTTCGTCAATCTCCGGCAGACGAACCGGACGGATAGGATACGCACCCCAGCACTCAATGGAATCAGTTATACGGAGGAGCGCGCACCTGACGCACCAGTTGGTGTCTATCTAATTGATGGTTGCCCGGCCTGGTATCTATTCAAAATCAGGGAGTTCAGATGGCAAGAGCAAACGAGATAGCGCAAAGATGCAGAACTGTTCTTGAGAACCACTATGGCCCTCGGTTCAAGGGGATCATACTGTACGGGTCTGTGGCTCGCGATCAGGCCAGCTCGGAGAGCGACATCGACTTGCTGGTCTTGTTGGGCAAGCCCTTCGACCACTTTCGTGAGTTGCGTCGGATCGTGGACCTGCTCTATCCAATACAGCTTGAGTCTGAACAGCTCATTTCAGCCAAGCCTGCCGCCGTGGACGACTTCGAGCATGGAAGCCTTCAGCTCTATCGGAACGCCAAGAGAGAGGGACTGTTCTTATGACGCCAGAATATGAGCAGGAAATCGCGGCAAACCTGGAACGGGCAGAGCTAATCACGAATGACACGAATGGCACGAATCTCACGAATACCAGCAGTCAGCTATCAGTCGTCAACTTTGCGTTCCTTGCGCCCTTGCGTGAGTCATCACTAATCACGAATAGGAAGAATCCCACCCGCCAGACCTCGGAGGTTTAAAACCTACAATCTGCCACGGAACCGCATAGAATCCTCAGCGCCTCCTCGACACAAAACCTCCGAAGTCTTCTCCCACTCGCCTTCTCGATCTTCCCCCCTGTTCTTTTTACGGGGGGGATTGAGGGGGGGCAGCGGCTACTCTCCCAATTGCCTCTGGAAATGTTCACCCATCTATGGTATAATCAGAGCATCGAGAATCATGCCATACCGTCCCAACCAACCCAGAGGCGGCCAACGTGGAACCCGAAGCAAAAGCACGGCAAAACATAGACCAACTCCTCGAGGCCGCAGGCTGGCTAATTCAGGACCTGCGAGACCTGAACCGTGGGGCCGCACTTGGGATCGCCGTTCGCGAGTTCCCCCTGAAGACCGGCGAGGCCGATTACCTGCTCTTCGTGGACCGCGAGCCCGTCGGTGTCGTCGAGGCCAAGCCCGAGGGCACCACCCTCAGCGGCGTGTCGGAGCAGTCCGAGAAGTACCTGCTGGGCTTCCCCGGGAGCCTGTCCTCCGTTGGCGACCGCCTTCCCTTCGCCTACGAGAGCACCGGCGTCGAGACCTTCTTCCGCGACACCCGCGACCCCGATCCGCGCTCCAGGCGCGTCTTCGCCTTTCACCGGCCCGAGACCCTGGCTGAATGGCTAACCCGCGACGATACCCTCAGGGCCAGGCTGTGTACGGTGCCGCCGCTTATCACCGCTGGCCTGAGAGAGTGCCAGATCGAGTCCATTCGCAACCTGGAGAAATCCTTCGCCGAAGCCAGGCCCAGGGCCCTGATCCAGATGGCCACCGGCAGCGGGAAGACCTTCGCCGCCGTGAACTTCGTCTATCGCCTGATCAAATTCGCGAATGCCAAACGCGTGCTCTTCCTGGTCGATCGCAAGACCCTGGGACAGCAGACGCTGCAGGAGTTCCAGAAATTCATCACGCCCGACGACGGGCGCAAGTTCACCGAGCTATACAACGCGCAGCTTCTCACCACCAACGCCCTCGATTTGGTCAGCCGCGTCTGCATCACCACCATCCAGCGGCTCTACTCCATGCTCAAGGGCGATCCCCAACTGGATACCGAGCTCGAAGAACGCTCCTACTTCGAGCTTGACGAGGCGGGGCAGAGCCAGAGAGAGGTAGGCTATAACCCAGCCATACCCATCGAGACCTTCGATTTCATCATCACCGACGAATGTCACCGCTCGATCTACAACCTCTGGCGGCAGGTGCTGGAGTACTTCGATGCCTTCATCATCGGCCTGACCGCCACCCCGTCCAAGCAGACCCTGGGCTTCTTCGACCAGAACCTGGTCATGGAATACGGCCACGAGCGCGCCGTGGCCGATGGCGTGAACGTGGGCTTCGAGGTCTATCGCATCCGCACCAACATCACCGAGCATGGCAGCACCGTCGATGCCGGATACTACGTGGACAAACGCGACAAGCTCACGCGCGAGACGCGCTGGGAGCAGCTCGACGAGGACCTGGAGTACGCAGGCACGCAATTGGACCGCGACATAGTGGCCCCCGACCAGATTCGGACCATCGTCCGCACCTTCAAGGAGAAGCTCTTCACCGAGATGTTCCCCGGGCGCAGTGTCGTGCCCAAGACGCTGGTATTCGCCAAGACCGACTCCCACGCCGAGGACATCGTCCACATCGTGCGGGAGGAGTTTGGCAAGGGCAACGAGTTCTGCAAGAAGATCACCTACAAGACCACGGGCGAGACACCCGAGGCATTGATCAAGAGTTTCCGCAATTCATACTACCCGCGCATCGCCGTCACCGTGGACATGGTCTCCACCGGCACGGACATCAAGCCCCTGGAATGTCTGCTCTTCATGCGCGACGTCAAATCCAGGGTCTACTTCGACCAGATGAAGGGGCGCGGCACGCGTACCATCTCCTCCACCGACCTGGAGAGCGTCACGCCGGGCGCCAGGCACAAGACTCAGTTCGTCATCGTGGACGCTGTGGGCGTCTGCGAGCACGACAAAGGCGAGTCCAGGCCCCTGGAGCGCAAACGCAGCGTGCCCTTCGACCACCTGCTGGAGCTTATCGCCCGAGGGAGTCGCGACCCCGACCTGCTCTCCTCGCTGGCGGGCCGCTTGGCCAGGCTCGACCAGGCCATCGACGACAAGGAGAGAGCGGAGATCGAAGAAGCTGCCGGAGGCCAGAGACTACGTGATTTGGCCAACTCCGTGCTGGACGCCCTGGACCCCGACGTGCAGCACATGCAGGCGCAGGCGCTCTTCGAAACAGAGGCACCCACCGGCGAGCAAGTCCAGGCGGCAACCGTCGAGTTGCTGGAGAAGGCCTGCCGGCCCTTCGACGATCCGGTGCTGAGGAGAACGCTGGTCAACGTGCAGCAGCGCAATGAGCAGACTATCGACGTCGTTAGCCGGGACGAACTCATAGACGCCGGTTTCGATGCCGAGGCCAAGCGGAAGGCTCGCTCCCTGGTGGACACCTTCAAACAATTCATCGAGGAGAACAAGGACGAGCTCACCGCCCTGCAGTTGATCTACAGCAAGCCCTACGGGCAGAGGAACCTTACCTACGCGGGGATCAAGGAGCTGGCCGAGGCCATAGAGAAGCCGCCCTACCGCCTGACGACCAACAGCCTCTGGCAGGCCTACCGGCAGTTGGAGTCCGCCAGGGTGAGGGGCTCGGGCCCGCAGAAGCTCCTGACCAACATCGTCTCCCTGGTGCGCTACGCCATCGGCGAGACACTTGTGCTGGAGCCCTTCCCCACGACGGTGGAGGCCCGCTTCCAGCGCTGGCTGGCCCATCAGGAGCGTTCGGGCAGGGCCTTCACGCCCGAACAACTGGAGTGGCTGCGCATGATCCGCGATCACGTCGCCGCGTCGCTGGCGATCACCATGGAGGACTTCGAGGACGCCCCCTTCCACCAAAAAGGCGGCCCGGTGAGGGTGACGGAGCTGTTTGGCGCGGGGTTGCAGGAGATGTTGGCGGAGTTGAATGAGGTGTTGGTGGCGTGATGGATGAGAGAAGCCTGTCTATTGAGCTACCCCGAGGCTGGAGTTGGGCCCGCCTTGGCCAGTTCGCCGAAATCAATCCAAGGTTCGCTCCTGAGGACCTTTCCGACGACTTGGAGGTTAGCTTCCTTCCGATGAGATGCGTTGAACAACTGACGGGCCGGATTGATCTATCCATCACACGGAAGTTGCTGGAGGTTAGAAAGGGATATACCTCGTTTGAGGAAGGGGACATTCTCTTCGCAAAAATCACCCCGTGCATGGAAAACGGGAAGGTAGCAATCGCACGCGGGCTGCAAAGCGGTATCGGGTTCGGATCCACGGAGTTCCATGTAATCAGATTGCCTAAATCGCTCCCCAGGGGGTTCTTCTTCTTGTTCTTGATACAAGCCGGACTCAGGCGGGATGCACGAATGGGCATGACGGGTTCCGCCGGTCAATTGAGGGTCCCAACTGCTTATATGCGGGAGATCGAGATACCTCTTCCCCCCCTCGCCGAGCAGCGCCGCATCGTCGCCAAGATCGAGGAGCTCTTCTCCCAACTGGACGCAGGCGTCGCGGCCCTGGACCAGGCAAAGGCTCAGTTGAAGCGCTAC
>JAKLPW010000225.1 GCA_022013675.1 Anaerolineae bacterium
GGCATCCTGGCAGGCCAATCCTTCAACAGCACCCTCACCGGCGACGAGCAGTTGCTCCGCCGCCCGATGCGGCGCATCGCCGAACCCCTGCGCCGGATGGGAGCGGAGATCGAGACCACCGGCGGGCACGCGCCCCTCATCATCCGTGGACGCCCACTTCGTGGACGCCTTCTTCGTGGCTGTATTCATATCCTGCCCATCGCCAGCGCCCAGGTCAAGAGTGCCCTGCTCCTGGCCGGGTTGTATGCCGGTGGCCCTACTACCATCCATCAGCCCGGGCCCTCCAGGGACCACACCGAACGGATGCTGGCTGCTATGGAGGCCGCCATTCTGACCCACGGCCTCGCTGTCACGCTCTCCCCAACCCTGTCGCTCTCCCCTCTCCCTATCAACATACCCGGCGACATCTCGTCGGCAGCCTTTCCGCTCGTGGCGGCGGCGCTGGTATCGGACTCGGAGATCACCATCGAGGGCGTGGGCCTAAATCCCACCCGTACCGGCTTGCTGGACGTGTTGCTAGCGATGGGAGCCAGCATCAGACTGACCCACGAACGCCAACAAGGGCACGAGCCCGTAGCCGACGTGACGATACAGACATCGAAGCTGCACGGTATGGAAATTGGCGGCGACACGGTGGTGCGCATGATTGATGAGTTCCCCGTGTTGGCCGTCGCCGCGACTCAGGCCCACGGCACGACTATCGTACGCAACGCCACCGAATTGCGCATCAAGGAGACCGACCGCATCGCGGCCATCGTAGAGGAATTGCGGAAGCTAGGCGCGAGCATCGCACCCTTACAGGACGGATTCGTCGTCGAGGGGCCGACCCCCTTGCACGGGGCGGTGGTAGACAGCCACGGAGACCACCGCATGGCCCTGGCGCTGGCCGTCGCCGGTCTGATCGCCGACGGGCAGGTAGTGATCGAGAACTCGGAGTGCATCGCCGATTCCTTCCCGGGCTTCATCGAGCTGATGGGGAGCTTAGGTGCTGATTATGATTGACGGACAGACGCAGATGGTCGGCCTCATCGGCTGGCCGGTGGAGCACAGCCTCTCACCGGTGATGCACAACGCCGCCTTCGACGCCCTGGGGCTCAACTGGCGCTACGTGCCGCTGCCGGTGCCGCCGGGTCAGGTGGAAGCCGCCGTGCGCGGACTGGCAGCCCTGGGCTTTCGCGGCGCTAACGTGACCGTGCCCCACAAGCAAACCGTCAGGCAGATGCTAAACTCTATTGGCCCCAGTGCCAGGCACCTCGGTGCCGTCAACACGATCCTCATTGTGCGGGGGGAGGACGGATCAACAAGGCTCGGCGGGTACAACACTGATGATACAGGCTTTGCCGGCGCCCTGCGCATGGGTGGGTACGAACCAGAGGAAGGACGGCGTGCCGTGGTTGTGGGAGCTGGCGGCGCAGCACGGGCAGTGGTCTTCGGACTACTCTGGTCTGGCTCCGGCGAGATCGTGGTGCTGAATCGTACCCCTCAACGAGCCGAGGCCCTGGTGTCAGACCTACGCGGTTTCAGCGACCAGGGATTTCGGCTACACACTCTGCCACTCACGGTCGAAACCCTCGTCGAGTCGGCCCGCTCCGCTGATCTTCTGGTCAATGCCACCTCCGTAGGCCTGTGGCCCCAATCGGAGCGCTCCATCTGGCCCGAATCGGTGTCCCTGCCAGCCCACCTGACCGTCTTCGACCTCGTGTACCGGCCATTGGAGACCCGCCTTCTGCGCCAGGCACGGGAGTCCGGTGCTAACGCCATCAACGGCCTGGGGATGCTTGTGAGGCAGGGAGCCGTCGCGTTCGAGATGTGGACCGGCGAGGCCGCCCCAGTCGATGTCATGCGCGCCGCATGCGAGCGGGCGCTGGGCAGGGTGTGAGAGAGGGCCCCCTCCCTAACCCTCCCCCGTGCAAAATAGCACAGGGGAGGGGACAAGCCTGCCCCTAAACGGCCATTGCAGCTTTGAGCCCAGTAGTGTATACTTATACCAGACCTGGTGAGAACCGTCTTCTGCACGTTCACTTCCGTTGAAGCAAGAGATCTTGGTGTTACACGACACGCGCCCAATCCCCTGAGAGGAGAAGCTATCTGACTCGATGCCCATCAACTCGATTGCCATATTGAATCTCGCACGGATGGTGAGAAAGGAGTGTGGGTCAACCCCACATGGACGCCAAACCCCTTCGATTCATCGGCGAATCTATACACGTCCAGTTCGATGAGCCGCCCGTGCTTGGGAAGAAGCCGGGCTGCCCTGACCGGTTCGTTTGGCACAGGGAGACATATCAGATAGTCGAGAAACTGAAGGAATGGCATGACTACAGTCGCCGGGGCCGCATGGCCGTCAACATGCGGGCCGAACATGCGGCTACTGCCAGCATCCGTGGCTCCTGGGGCGTTGGGCGGGACTACTACCGGGTGCTCACCGATAGCGCTAGAGCCTTCGACTTGTACTATGACCGGAAGCCGACGAGAGGTGGAGACCGCAAAGGGGGATGGTTTCTCTTCCGAGAGATGTCCGGAGTGGAATAGCGCGGCGCCCAATGGGATCAGGCGCCGACCCCGTGTGAATGGGTCACTACCATCACCTGGAAGAGGGTTGCTTAGGCCCTCATGTGGCGGCGAGGATTTGGAGGGTAGGTATTACCCCCCCTCACAGGAGCGTGGACTATGGAAGAGTCAGATCGGCCCCACGACAACGACGATAACGACGAGGTGTCATTCCACGGCACGGACGAGTACGTATCGGACTGCAATCGCCTGCCGTTCTCGGAGCCTATGACCCCCCAGGAGCGCAGAGGTTTCGGACTGGGGTGTATCGCCCTCTTGGCCATCTTGAGCCTGGGTGGCTTCGGGGTCTACAAGCTGATCGAGCTGTTCTTGACCCGTGGTCACTGATAGTCCCGTTTGCCCATGCTTGAGGGTGTGGAATAAGGCCACCCGCCAGACTTCGGAAGTCTTCAAAGGGATAGCATGGTCCACAATATGCTGCAAAACCGCATAGAATCCGATGCACTTCCCGCTCGCGGTAGATTTCCGAAGTCTGGCGAGTGGCTTTTTTTACCACCCTCGCGCGTCTTGCATTTGTAGATCGCCCCTTATTGAAGTACAATCTGAGAGACACTCAACGACTACCATCCTGACAATACGAGGTGGTTCGGGGAAACGAAATGCCTGAATCTTATGAGAACGTGGATGACGTATGGAGTAGCAGGGAAGGCAAGTGTCAGGCCTGTGACCGCTACGGGCCAGTGAACGATCTGTCGCTATGCGAGGATTGCACAGCGATGCTAGAACGCGACCTGCTTCGTCAGCGCGGTTGGGAATACTCGGCAGCAGCCTTTGGGCTATCACCCGAGGCCCAGGAAAAGCAGCTCCGCCAGATAGTGAAGCGGTTTGGGGAAGCCCTTGAGCTCATCGCCCCGGCAAATAGGTCTCGGAAGAGCCGCGCTTCGCGAAAACGAAGGGAGCGAAAGAAACACCGAAGATAGGCTGCCGACCACACCTGCTTCATTAGAGTCGGCAACGAGGTGGATTCAAACAGAGATAGTGAAGGCCGCTTACTAGCGGGCGCTTACGAGCGAGCGCTGTGGAGGTGAGAATGTTGCGATTCCTTGCTGCCGGCGAATCCCACGGGCAGTGCCTGACCGCCATCGTGGAAGGGTTACCCGCGGGACTCTCGATAGACGTAGAGGCCATCAACCGCGACCTGGCCCGCCGCCAGGGCGGCTACGGTCGCGGCAAGAGGATGGAGATCGAGCTCGACCGGGTCGAAGTTCTGGCCGGCGTGATCGCGGGCAAGACCACCGGCGCACCGGTCGCTTTGCGGATTGCCAATCTTGACTGGCCCAACTGGCGCGAGCGCTGGGCCACGGGCATCCTGCCTGCACTCACCATCCCCCGCCCCGGTCATGCCGACTACGCGGGCATGGTCAAGTACAGCCTCGACGACGCGCGCCCTGTCTTGGAGCGAGCCAGCGCCCGAGAGACCGCCGCACGGGTGGCCGTGGGTGCTTTGGCCAAACAACTCCTGGCCCAGCTTGACATCAAGGTTGGAAGCTACGTCACCCAGGTAGGAGCCGTGGAGGCTTCGATCCCCGACCTGCCCTGGGACGAACTCTACGAGTTGGCCGAGGGTAGTGATGTCCGCTGTCCCGACGAGAACTCCGCCGGCTGCATGCGAGTCCTGATCGACGCCGCCCATGAAAACGGGGACTCCGTAGGCGGCGTGTTCATCGTCTTCGCCACCAACGTTCCGGTTGGACTCGGAAGCCACGTCCATTGGGATCGACGCCTCGATGCCCGGCTGGCCGCAGCGATTATGTCAATTCCTGCCATCAAGGGTCTTGAGATTGGCCCGGCCTTCGCAAACGCTTCCCGCTACGGTACTCAGGTACACGACGCCTTCTACCCCGACGGACAGGGCGGCGTGATGCGTCGCACCAACCGCGCCGGCGGCACCGAAGGCGGCATGAGCAACGGCATGCCCATCGTGATTCGGGCCGCCGTCAAGCCCATTCCCACCACCGTCACCCCCCAACGCTCCGTGGACCTCTCCACAGGCGAGCCCGCCGAGACCCAGTACCAGCGTTCCGACGTCTGCGTCGTGCCCGCGGCGTCTGCTGTCGGCGAAGCGATGGTCGCCTGGGTGCTGGCGGAAGCGCTCATCGAGAAGCTGGGCGGCGACAGCATCGAGGAGATGGTGAGATGAGCAACATCGTGCTAACGGGCTTCATGGGTACGGGCAAGTCGGTCGTTGGCCGGGAGGTGGCCAGCACGCTGGGCCGCAAGTTCGTAGACATGGATGAGGAGATCGAAGCGCGAGCGGGCAAGTCCATCCTCGAGATATTCGCCCAGGACGGTGAAGCCGCTTTCCGCGAAATGGAGGCCGCCCTCTGCCTGGAACTGGGCGGCGAAGGACTGCATCCTGGGCCTGTCGAAGGGCTGGTGATCGCCACCGGCGGCGGTGCACTGGTAAACCCCGCCAATCGGGCGCTGATGATGCAGAGCGGCACCGTCATCTGTCTCAGTTGCAGCACCGACGAGATCCTGCAACGGCTGGAGGGGACCGCCAACAGCGACCGTCCCCTGCTGGATGTGGCCGACCCACGCGCCGAGATCGAGGGCCTGCTGGAGGTCCGACGTAGGGCCTACGAGGCTATCCCCTGGCAGATTGACACCACCGGCCTCTCCGTGGAGGAGGTCGTCGCGCAGGTGGAGCGCATCGCCGCTGTAGTCACCCTCTCCGTTCGCTACCCAGGCGGGCAGTATGACATCCACCTGGGCAGCGGGCTGCTGGCCCACGTCGGTGGGGCTATGCGCGCAGCGGGGATCCCCAGGGACACCCGAGTGGCCCTAGTCTCCAACCCCTACGTGGCACCGCTTTTCGGCGCTGAGGTCGAAGGCTCCTTGCGAGAGGCGGGGTTCGAGCCCTTCAGGTGTTCCGTTCCTGATGGCGAAGAACACAAGACCATCAATACCGTCGCCGAACTGTATAGTCAGTTCCTCAAGGGGAAACTGGATCGCAGCGGCAGTGTGCTGGCGCTAGGCGGCGGCGTGACCGGCGACGTGGCCGGATTCGCGGCGGCGACTTTCATGCGCGGCGTACACTTCGTCCAGGTGCCCACCACCCTACTGGCAATGGTGGACGCCAGCGTAGGCGGCAAGACCGGCGTAGACCTACCCCAGGGCAAGAATCTCGTGGGTGCTTTCAAGCAGCCGGTGCTGGTGCTCGTAGACCCTTCGATGTTGGCAACCCTGCCGGAAGCGGAAATCCGCTGCGGTCTGGCCGAGATCATCAAACACAGCATCCTCGGCGATCCGGGACTCTTTGCTGAGTTGGAGGCAAACGCGGGGGCTCTTTCATCGTGGCAAGGTCAGGAGGCCGTCACTCGAATCGCACGCGCCCTGCGGGTCAAGATTCAGATCGTGGAGGGTGATCCCTACGAGGGCGGACGCCGCGCAGTCCTCAACCTGGGCCACACCGTGGGCCACGCCCTGGAAAAACTGGGCGGCTACTCGATGAGCCACGGCCAAGCGGTCAGCATCGGCATGGTCGCCGCCGCGCGCCTCGCTGCCCAGTTGGGGATGGCCAAGCCCGCCCTCGCCCGGCGCATCGAGTCGGTGCTTTCAGCCTGGGGCCTGCCGGTGGAGTGTCCGCCTTTCGAGCCCGACGCCATCTACGCCGCCATGGCCCACGACAAGAAGACCCGCGGCCGCCAACTGCGCTGGGTCCTGCCCATCGCCATCGGCCAAGTCGAGATCGTCTCTGACGTCCC
>JAKLPW010000226.1 GCA_022013675.1 Anaerolineae bacterium
ACGGAACGTCAATCAGCAATCCAGGTCTTCCCTCTGATCGGCGGACTGGGCCAAATCTCTCCCTCGCTTCAGGTGAACGACTTGGCGAGAGGATTGGCTCAACCCTTTGGCGGTACGTGGCAACCCTTCTACGTTCCAGCCTTTGTCGACGACCGAGCTGCTTTGGAGGGACTATTACACCTGACGGACGTGCAGTCAGTGATCCAGACCTGGCCAGAGCTGGACGTGGCCCTGGTCGGTATCGGGCGCTTTGCTCGCCAGCGCCAGTCATCCATGCTGTTTGCCAGCTACGTGACCGACGATGAGCTGCAAGAGCTGGAGCAACGTGGGGCGGTGGGTGATCTATGCGGACGATTCTTTGACATCCGCGGAGAGCAGTGCCTCCTGATGTCTGAACTTATTGGTATACCACTGGAGCAACTGAAAGCCCTGGACAACGTGATTGGGGTGGCAGGAGGAGAGGAAAAATCCGCTGCTATCCTGGGGGCACTCCGGGGCGGTTATCTGAACGTGCTGGTGACCGATACGCTTACCGCTAGGGCGATACTGGAGAAGCATGAAACTGGTTGAACGACAGGATAATACTCTTGAGGTGCAATAATGCTCTACACAGCCTGGATTGATCTATCCGCCGGCACTGTCCGGTTGCAGCCCACAGAAGCCGACTTGGAGGACCAGTTCCTAGGAGGGCGAGGGGTGGGTGCGGCGCTACTCTTCCGTCACCTGGCCGACGCCGCCAACCCCCTGTCGCCGGGGAATCCACTCATCTTTGCTTGCGGGCCACTCACCGGTACGCCGTGGCCGACCGGCGCTCGCTATCACGTCACCTTCCTCTCCCCACTCACCGGCATCTACGGGTATGCTAACGCTGGTGGCTTCTTCGGCGCCGCCCTGCGCCGCGCCGGGTATAGCGCGCTGATCATCACCGGTCGAGCTAAAGAGCCTGTCTATTTGGAGGTAACGCCTACCGGCGTCACCATTCAACCCGCTGTTTATCTCTGGGGCCTAGGGACCGAGGCCACCCATGATACCCTGGCGTCCAGAGGAGCCCGCGTGGCATGCATCGGCCCGGCCGGCGAGAACCACGTACGTTTCGCTGCCATCATCAGCGACCGGGGGCGAGCTGCTGCCCGCTGCGGTGGTGGCGCAGTGATGGGCAGCAAGAACCTGAAAGCCATCGTCGCGCGCGGCCAGCACTCCTTGGACCTGCCCCCTGCTTTCCGCGAACTGGCACGCCACGCTTCCGAGCAGGTGCGCGACCACCCGGGTACCGCTGCCCTGCGCGAATGGGGCACCGTCAGCCTCGTCGCGATCAAGAATCGCACGGGTGACCTTCCGGCCCACAACCACCAACTGGGCCAAGTGCCCCGGCCAGACCGGATAGATGCCCGTGCTGTCGCCCGCTACGTAACCAAGCGCAAGGGCTGCTTCGCCTGTCCCATTCGCTGTGGGCCCGTCACCCACATCGAAGACGGTCCCTACGCCGGTATCCTGGAAGGTCCTGAGTACGAAAGCCTGGATGCCCTGGGACCTATGTGTGGAGTTGACAACCTGCAAGCCATCATGTATGCTAACCGACGGTGCAACGACCTGGGACTCGATACCATCTCCACCGGCGTTGCTATCGCCTTTGCGATGGAGTGCCACCAAAACAGTATCCTGAACGATCCTGATCTGTCACTATCCTGGGGTGATGAGCAAACGGTCCTTGGCCTCATCGAGACGATCGCTCGCCGGCGCGGCCTGGGAGCCATGCTAGCGGAAGGAGTCCGTAGGGCTGCGAAGACCATCGGCGGCAACGCGCCACGATACGCGATGCATGTAAAAGGCATGGAACTGCCCCGCCAAGAGCCCCGCATCGCCAAGGGGTTTGGCCTGGGCCATGCCACTTCCAACCGTGGTGCTGACCATCTGTATGCGCTGCCGACCATAGATCTGGCAGGAGCTCAGGATGTCGCCCAGCGTTTCTTCCCATCTGAGATCGTCACCACCCTGATGGACACAGACGACGAGACATACAAACCCGACTTGATTGTCTTTAGCGAACACTACTGCGCCCTCTCCGACGCCCTGGGAGTCTGCAAATTCACGACCGCCGAGACCTACGCCCTTTTACCAGATGACCTGGCAGCAGGGCTAAGTGCGTTATGGGGCCGGGAGATCAGCAGCGAGCAACTGCTAACCGCAGGCGAGCGCATCGTCAACCTGGAGCGGCTTTTCAACGTTCATCTGGGACTCACCCGGGCTGACGATCGGTTGCCGGCCCGCTTCACCACCGAGCCATTGGACATTTACGACTTTGAAAGCGACATGGCCACAGGGAAGATGAACCGCTCTGTGGAACCCGTACATACCGGTATCCTACGCAATTTCGAGGCGATGCTGGATCGCTACTACGATCTGCGGGGGTGGGACCGAAACGGCATCCCCACCGAGAAGACTCTACAGAGATTGAACCTGGACGCATGGGATCAGTAATCCAGAACAGAGTACTCCTCGGCCAGTCTACCAGGAGACGCTTTGCGTCATGGCGAGGACGGAGGTAAACGTGCACCTGGAAATACACAACGAGAAATGCACCGGCTGTCGTATCTGTGAGAACTTCTGCTCCTTTCATCATGAGTCGGCCATCTGGCCGGCGAGGAGTCGCATCACAGTCGCTGCTCAGAGTAACGATGGCCCCTTCACACTCATCGTCTGCCACCAAGGCCAGGACCCCTGCCTATCAGAAAGTGGCGATGTCCCCTGCGCTGCGGCCTGTCCGGTGGATGCGATCACGCGCAATGAAGATACAGGAGCCTGGGTGATCAACTCAGAAGAGTGCACCGGCTGCGGCGCTTGCGCAGAAGCCTGTCCTTTCGAGGCCATCATCTTTGACGAGACACTGGCTGTGCCTCTCAAATGTGATCTGTGCGGCGGAGAGCCAGAGTGCGTGGCGATGTGTCCCAGTGGGGCACTTCAATTTGTTTGACACGGAGGCCAACAGATGTTTCCCTATCACGGTTACACCGGCAAGTGCCTTTATGTAGACCTGACCACGGGACAGATTGAGCCCCGCGAGTATGACACGGCGCTGGCCGAACAGTACCTCGGCGGTAATGGCCTTGGAACTCGTTTGCTGTGGGAACAGGTTGGACCTGAAGTGGACCCTCTCTCACCCGAAAACCTGCTCATCTTTGCAACCGGTCCCCTATGCGGCACGCTAATGCCAAACAGCGGGCGAGTGGAGGTCATTGCCAAATCGCCTCTCACCGGCATCTATGGCGATGCCAACGCCGGAGGCTTCTTTGGCCCCGAACTCAAGTTCGCCGGGTGGGATGCTATCGTTCTCGCCGGACAAGCCCCCCACCCCGTCTATCTGACCATCGCAGATGATCAGGTGGGCTTGCTCGATGCTCACGACCTGTGGGGACTCTCTACCTCCCAGACAGAAGCAGTCATCCGCCGAGACTGTGGCGACTCTCAGGTGAAAACCGCAACCATCGGCCCAGCCGGGGAGCGCCTGGTACGCTTTGCCGGTATCCAACTTACGCCTCAGCGGTCCGCTGCGCGCTGCGGGCTGGGTGCCGTGATGGGCAGCAAGCGGCTCAAAGCCATCGCTGTGCGAGGACGCGGCCCCGTGCGCGTGGCAGACCCGGCCCGCTTTCACGAGCTGTCAACTGAGTTCCACCACCGCCTCCGCGCTAACCCTCTGTTCGCTACCGTCTCTGCTCACGGTACTCCCGGCATCGTCGCTTTGATGAACCCGCTGGGCCGATTCCCTACCAAGAATTTCCAGATGGGCAGCTTTCCAGAGGTAGATAAGATCTCAGTTGAGGCTCTACAGGCACGAGCTCTCGTGCGGCATCTGTCTTGCTTTGGCTGTCCCATCGGCTGCAACAAACTGTATTGTCTGACCGATGGCCCCCACGCCGGCTTGGCCCTGAGCAGCGTCGAATATGAAACCCTGAACTCCCTGGGTAGCTGCGTCTGGAATGCGGACCTAGACTCGATCCTGGCTGCCAACTACCTATGCGACGAGGTGGGCATGGATAGCATCTCGGCGGGACGGGTCATCAGTTTTGCCATGGAACTGTGGGAAGAGGGAATTATCAACCTGGACGACACCAATGGCCTTGCGATGCACTGGGGTGACAAGGCGCTGGTTCTACGACTGCTGAAAATGATCGCAACCCGACAGGGCTTTGGCGACTTGCTGGCGGAAGGCGTCCGCCGGGCTGCCCAGAGCATCGGACGAGGCGCAGAGCAATACGCGATGCACGTCAAAGGTATGGAAATTCCTGCCCAGGACGGCCGGGCTCAGAAGTCCATGGGCCTGGCGCACGCCACCTCCAGCCGAGGAGCTGACCACCTCAAGGCATTTCCCACCATTGACGAAACCGGCTACCCGGAGGAAGGCCGTCGCCGCTACGGGGAGCGCTACCTTCCCGAGCTCGTGGATCCGCTGGCGACGAAGTACAAGCCAATGCTGGTCAAAGACGGAGAGGACTTGGGCGCTGTGGTAGATTCGGTGGGGGTGTGCAAGTCGGGAGGGACATTTGTCCTGGCCGAGATCTACTGGCCCGACCTCGCCGCGGTGCTAGAGGCAGCCACCGGGATAGAGATGTCCGAGGAACGCCTGAAACGCATTGGTGAGAGGATCTATAACTTGCAGCGCTGTTACAACGTCTGGCACGGCATCAGCCGCGCCGACGACCGGCTTCCGCGCCGCTTCGCCGAGGAGCCATCACCATCCGGCAATGCGCGGGGGCAGATCATCGACCTCGAGCCGATGCTGGACGAATACTACACCCTGCGGGGATGGGACCCAACCACCGGCTGGCCAACGGCAGAGAAGCTGCGAGAACTGGGACTTGAAGAAGCTGCTAAGCGACTGAACCTACGATGATCACCATAACCGTGCGCTACCACAATCTGCTGCGGCGTAGAGCCGGGCTTGAGAAAGAGACGTTCACTTTGCCCGAAGGTGCCTCGCTGCGCGATGCGGTGATGTACCTGGCACAGCGCCACGGGCCCCCGCTGCAGGAGATGCTCCTTGAGCCCGAGGGAGGCATCTCATTGCATCTGGTTGTCTTCCGTGACGATCAACTGGTACACCCAGACCAGCACGACACCTCACTCTCCGATGGCCAGACACTGATGCTGTTCCCAGCAATCTCTGGCGGATAGGTGACCAAATCACGCCTCAGGAGGTGTCGATGTCAATTACGCTGATTCTAGGACAGATGCTCTGGGCCGATACGACACAACCGCCCCGCCCTGGATGGGGAGTGGCGGTCGACGGTAACTGTGTCGTCGCAACGGGTCCTCACGCCGATCTCCATGCGCGCTTCCCCAGCGCCACCGTCGTCGAAGCCACTGACTGTACCATCACGCCCGCTTTTGTCAACGCACATCACCACATGTACGGCGTGCTA
>JAKLPW010000227.1 GCA_022013675.1 Anaerolineae bacterium
CCTGGCCTGAACTGGGTCATGCCCTACGTCGATACTGTTGTGGTCTATAACACCAAGGACATCATCTACGAGACCGCACCAGCGGACAAGCAGATCGGGTCGAGGGCCGACTACGTTGATCATCCCGTTGACACCACTACCGAAGATGGCCAGCAGGTTGATCTTTCGTACTCTATTCGCTTCAGGGTAGAAAGGTCCCAGGCCCCGAGCATCGCGCAGGAGCTGGGAGATGAACGGGATGTGGTCGAGAAGGTCGTGAAGTTCCACTCCAGGATTCTCTGCCGCCAGGTTCCCAGGAACTACAAAGCCTCGGATCTCTACACCGGCGACGTCACGGCTGTGGAAGATGATATCGCTAGCCAGCTACGTCCTCTCTTCGCAACGAAGGGGCTGTTTCTCGATTCCTTCGGCATCCGAGAGATCGGGTTCTCTCCCGCCTATGTCGAGGCCATCGAGCAGAAGCAGATCGAGAAAGAGCGGGTGACCACCGAGCAGTATAAGGCCGAGCAAGCCGAGAAACGGAAGCAAGCCGCCATCACTGAAGCAGAGGGCGAAGCTGAATCTATCAGGATCAAGGGCGAGGCCCTGAGGGAGAGCCCCAATATGATACAGCTTGAGTTCGTGCGTGCGCTGCGGGATCCAGCTTCCACGGTCAAAGTCATGATCATCCCCAGTGAAGGGCTGTTACCCATTTTCGATCTCAGCTCTGTCGACGTCCTCGACTAGGCTGCTGATTCGTAGTTACCCGGCCACCCGGAAGTAGAGTCGGAGTCCGAGCACCAAGCGAAGTACGCTCTGCAGTACACGGACGACTGTCGGGCCAGTACGGCCTGACAGTCGTCCGTGCCGGGACTTGGTCTTCATCTGGAGGCGATCTTCGTGGATGTCGAGGCTACCGGCAGGGGGGACGTAGCTTGCAGGAAACCTCGAATGAAGTTTCTTCTGTCAATGGTGCACGATGCACGATGGGTGCAGTGCTGATAGCTGGCGACTGATAGGCCGCCAGCTTGGGAAAGGGGAAATTCAACATGCCGCTACGGTTGAGAGGGATCATCCCGGCTGTCTTGACTCCGTACACTCCTGGCGGCGACGTCAATGAGGCAGAACTGCGAGCCCACCTCGATTTCCTGATCGATGGAGGAGTTCACGCTCTCTTCCCCGTCGGGACTACCGGGGAGGGGCCGCTATTGAAATCGGAGTTGCGCAAGCGCGTGGCGCAGGTATGTGTTGACCACGTTGCGGGACGGGTGCCGGTGATGGTCCACACCGGTGCTGCCTCGACGGCGGAGACCGTCGAGCTGAGCAGGCACGCGGCCGCCATAGGCGCTGACGCCGTCAGTGTTGTTACGCCCTACTACTACATCTACGATATGGATAGCCTTTTCGGTCATTATACTGCCGTTGCTCACTCAGTGCCGGAACTCCCGGTTGTCTTGTACAACAACCCGAGCAAGGCCAATAATACCATCTCTCCCGAGCTGTTCGCCCGTCTGCGCGAGACGTGCAGCAACGTCATCGGAGTGAAAGACACCAGCGGGTCTGTTCAGAACCTTCAGGAATACATCGCGGCGGTCGATGATGAAGCCGTTGTCCTCACGGGCAGCAATACGCTGATCCTGGCGTGCTTGGCTGTGGGGGCAGTGGGTGCTATCTCAACGGTTGCAAACTGCTTCCCCGAGATCATGGTTGAGATGTACGAAGCCTTCATCGGAGGAGATCTGGCTACTGCGAGAAGGAAGCAGCAGTTAGTGCACGGAATCTGGCGCGCTTTCAATCTGGGGCAATGGCCGGGAATCCAGAAGCTAGGGTTGCAGCTTAGAGGAAGGAGCTTCTCGCGCCGCGTGACACCTCCTCTTCGTGAACCGACTCGTGTGGAGGAAGAGATGCTGAGAGCCGCTCTGAGCGAACTGGGTGTCCTGAATTAGGAGGTGTGGAGAGTTGGAGCAGAAACCTACGATTGGTTTCATCGGTTTGGGGATCATGGGAGCGCCCATGGCGGCACACTTGCTGCGCGCCGGCCACGACATGCTGGTGTACAACCGGACGCCATCCAAGATGGAGCCGTTGATTGCGCTAGGGGCGAAGGCCGGGAAGTCGTGCCGGGACGTGGCTGAACGCAGCGATGTCGTCATCTCCATGGTGCCGGACTCCCCGGACGTGGAGAAGGTCTATCTGGGCGAGAAAGGCGTACTGGAAGGGGTCAAGCCGGGCATGTTGCTCATTGACATGTCCACCATCTCGCCGGTGACGGCCGTGATAGTGTCCGAGGCAGCGGCAAAGAAGGGCTGTCAGATGCTGGATGCGCCCGTCTCCGGCGGCGATGTGGGGGCAAAGAAGGCGACCCTTTCTATCATGGTGGGCGGTGACCCCGAGGCATACGAGCAAGCCCGACCCATCTTCGAGTTGATGGGCACGCCCACGCTCTGTGGCCCGTCTGGCGCGGGCCAGACGGTGAAAGCCTGTAATCAGATCCAGGTCGCGCTGAACTTCATCGGCATGGCGGAAGCGCTGGTTCTGGGCGCTAAGGCCGGGGTGGACCCTGCCATCGTGGTCAAGGTACTGAGCGGGGGATACGCGCAGTCGCGGGTGATGGATGTGCGGGGGCCGCGTGTCATCAAGGGCGATTACGAGCCCGGATTTCGCAGCCGTTTCCACTACAAGGACTTGAACATCATCCGCGAGACCGCACGGGCCTTCGGATGCTCTTTGCCGGCCTCGGCTCTAGCGCACGAATTGTTCAGTGCCATGCAGGCCAATGGATGGGGGGATCTGGATCACTCGGCGGTGATCAAGGTGGTTGAGTCCCTCTCGAATGTGGAGGTGAGGACCGGGGAGTGATGTGATCGGGATGCTTGACCATGTCTTTGCTCCCTATTTGTGTCATTCGCTCATTCGTGTCATTCGTGATTTATAAGTATCCGGCAGTGAATTGACTGTGAGGACATCCAATGAGAGTTAAGCTAGCCTACGGCAAAGACGGGTTGTGGACGGAGCTTCCCGATCGCAACGTGACGGTGGTGGAGCCCAAGTACGTGCCAGCCGTCCCCGATGAGCGCGAGGCACTCCGGAAGGCGCTGCGTGCTCCTGTAGGCACTCTCCCCGTGCGCGAGCTGGCCGGGCCCGATGATACGGTGGCTATCGTTTTCAGCGATATCACCCGTCCCCAGCCTCGCGGGGTGATGCTTTCAGTCCTGCTGGAGGAGCTCTCTCACGTCCCCCGCGAGCAAATCGTGCTCATCAACGGTTTGGGCACGCACCGCCCCAATACTGAAGAGGAGCTGGCAGAGATGCTGGGGCCCGAGATCGTTGCCAACTATCGCCTGGTGCAGCACGACGCCTGGGACCAGTCCAACGTCAGCCTGGGCCAGACATCTTTTGGGCACGATGCCTACGTCAACGTCGAGTACATGCGCGCGAGTGTCAAGATCCTCACGGGTTTCATCGAGCCCCACTTCTTCGCCGGATTCTCCGGTGGCCCCAAGGCGGTGCTGCCGGGCCTGGCCGACGAACGCTGCACCCTGGCGAATCATGGCTTCGATATGATCGGACACCCCAAGGCGACCTGGGGCATAACCGAGGGGAACCCACTCTGGGAGGAGATGCGCGAAGTCGCGCTGCAGACGTCGCCCACGTTTCTCCTGAACGTGGCACTCAACCGCGATAAGCAGATCACCGGGGTCTTTGCTGGTGACATGCTCCCGGCCCACGCCGCCGGCACTGAATTCGTCAAGTCAGTGGCCATGGTGCCTGTGCCCGAGCCCTTTGATATCGTTATCACCAGTAACTCGGGGTACCCGCTGGACTTGAACCTGTACCAGGCTGTGAAGGGAATGTCTGCGGCAGCACAGGTGGTCAAGCAGGACGGAAGCATCATCATGGCCGCCGAGTGTTGGGATGGAGTGCCAGATCACGGCGAGTATGGCAAGCTCCTGCAAATGGCTTCCACTCCGGAGGAACTGATGGAGATCGTCGGCGCTCCTGGGTTTCTGCGGCAGGATCAGTGGCAGGTGCAGGTTCAAGCCCTGGTGCAGATGAAGGCCGATGTGTACGTGAAGAGCTCATACCTGGATGAGGAGACCATACGGCGTTGCATGCTTCTTCCGTGTATCTCTGTGGAGGAGACCGTAGCGGCCTTGTTGGAACGCTGCGGCCCTGATGCGACCATCTGCATCCTGCCCGAGGGCCCGATGACGATACCGTATGTTGAACCATGAACTCTGAGTGAGGAGTGAGCAAAAAGCTCCCAATCCGCAGTAGTGATTGATCCGACGCTTGCTTTTGTGCAATTATCCTGCAAATAGTGTGCAATCGCCCTGTAATTCCTGATGACTGTCGCTACGTCGACGTCCCGATGGGTGGGCATATCGCTGCCAAAGCTATCTGGGAAATTCTACATTTTGAGACGATTTGTGAATTGAATTGAAAGGGGAGTAATCATGGACAGACGAGAAGTACGGTACACTGACGTGTTCGACGAGACTATCGCTATGCTGGGCAACGGGGGCTTGCTCCTCGCTTCTACGAAGCGATCGGGCGAGTCAAACCTCATGACCATCGGATGGGGCACCATCGGGATCATCTGGAGCAAGCCAGAGATGGTGGTTCTGGTGCGGCCCTCGCGCTACACCTACGAGTTCATCGAAGACTCTGGCGAGTTCACGGTCAATGTGCCGACCCCGGATATGGCGAAGTTCGTGCTCTTCTGCGGGACCAACAGTGGTCGGGACGTGGACAAATTGGCAACCTTCGATATTGCCACGACGCCCGGGCAGAAGGTAAGCAGCATTACGATTGATGCTTGTCCCATAGTGTACGAGTGCAGGGTGTCGCACAAGAACGACGTCATCCCAGAGGAACTGCTGGGCGATATTGTGTCCAGCTACTACTCTGAGGGAGATTTCCACAGAGTATATTTTGGAGAGATCGTGGGCACCTACGCACGTTAATGAGGGGCTAGGAGCCGCTTGGCCGATCGCTATGGACGCAAGAAGCTGCTCTTTGCCCTGGCTCCTTTGGCCTATCTTGCCAACCTGAGTCTGGTTCTTGCTCCATCCGCAGGAGCGAGCACGATGCCGTTCCAGTTTCTGTATGGCGTGCTCTTTGGCTTCAATAGTATAAACATGGCGCTGGTTTCCTCCATGGCGGCCGAGATCATGCCCAAGGATCAGATGGGACGTTGGATTGGCACCATCAGCCTGTTCAGGGGCTTGCTGGGAATTCCGGCTCCGCTCATCGGTGGCCTGATTTGGGAACACGTCGGTCCGCAGTATGTCTTCTTTGCCGCTATCGCCGTTGACGTGTTCCTGCGCCTGCCGCTGCTGGCTTCAGTTCGAGAGACGCTGCATCTAGCTTCCGCCGGTGACTGAAGGCCGGCTGAGGCTCCTACTTCAGCGATCAGAGAGAACTCGCCCACGGTCTTAACTGGTACCCGCCTAACCTGCGAGAGTGTGTTGAAAAAACCCATTCGCCAGACCTCGGAGGTTTTCCATGAGGCCACAGTCGTTTGCCATATAGTATAGGAACGCGTAGAAACCACTGTGCTTCCTTCACACGATAAACCTCAGAGGTCTTTCTTCGCTCCCTGCCTATTCGTTCAAGTTGACAAGGTAGCCTCCGTGGTATACTCTTAGACATTCATTTTTCTGAAGTAGCTCTGGGGCCAGAGCCAATATCATCGAGGACACTCATTGGGAGGCAGTGCATCATGTTATACGACGCTGTAATTCTGGCGGGCAGCACTTCAGGCGAACGGGACGAACTGCTCGAGTATACGCGTACTGATCGCAAAGCCTTGATCCGCATCCAGGGCAAAGAGATGGTTCGGTATGTTGTGGAGGCCTTGCTGGGATCAGAGCGCATCGGGCGACTGGTAGTCGTAGGGCTGGATCCTGATAGTGCCCCTGATCTGGGCGGCGATGCTCCTGTAGCATACGTGCCCAATCAAGGGACTCTGCTAAAGAACATCATAGCGGGCGTGCAGGAGCTGGGGCCTGTGCGTCGGGCGATCTTCTGCTCCTCTGATATCCCCTTGCTAAGCGCGGAGGCAGTGCGGGATTTCATCGATCGTTGCGAGGCCAGTGACGTAGATCTGGGTTATGCTGTTGTGGAGCGCTCCGTGATGGAGGGTCGCTTCCCTGGGTCGGGACGTAGCTTCCGACCATTGAAGAATGGGCACTATGCGGGAGGAGACCTAGCCTGGATCAACCCGGACGTCATAATGCGCAACTTGGATTACATAGAATCATTTATCGGCAGTCGTAAGAGTGCGCTGCGCACGGCTCGCGCCATGGGATTGGGCCTCATCGTCCGTTTCCTCCTTCGCCGATTGACCATCGAGTATGCGGAGAGAAAGGCGCGCGATTTGTTCCGTTGCAGTTGCAAGGCCATCATCTCACCCTTTCCCGAGATTGGAATGGACGTCGACAAAGTGCACCAGTATCGACTGGTCTGCTCGGTCATGGGAAGTAGCCCAGCATGAGTGTGGGCAGGAGTTTGGCCAGGATCTTTCAGTTCCTGGATGATCTGGACCGCCGTTGGTCAGAACGCTTGTGTCTCAAGAATCTCCCGGCATCTCCCCGTGCAGCGCTACCTTGGCAGTGGCCGGTGGTACTCTGTGCCCGGTTGGCGGATGGCCCTGTCTGGATAGCGATAGGGGCTGCGGCTATGATATGGGGTAGTCATGCTCTTCGGGGGATGACTATCAAAGCGGCAGCAGCCGTGGTCTTCACGGCTATTATGGTGGGCGCTATCAAGTTCGGCGTCCGGCGACAACGTCCCCGGGGAGCCGAGAGCGCCCTCTGGAGCACCATGCCGCGCTATGATCGTTACTCCTTTCCCTCAGGGCATGCCGCTCGGGTGGCTGGCATTGCAACCGTCGCATCTACGGCGGATGGCCGGCTCGTTCTACCCGGGGTGCTCTTGATCCTGGCAGTAGCTTGTGCGCGCGTTGCCATGGGTATTCACTATCTCTTCGACGTCGTCTGTGGCGCAATCTTGGGCCTAGCCTGCGCGTATATGATCCTGCTCTTGTGGCCCTAGCAGCGTCTTGCGCAATCGGGACAGTATGAAGTTGGGGATTACGCCTGTTTCACCGCGGAGTCCGCTGAGACCGCAGAGACGATCAAAATGGCTTTCGCCGTGTGTCCTGTGCCCACCGTGACGAAACCAGGCAGCAGTGCTTGTCACCGCACTGTTACTTGTGAACTGTAGAGATGCAAGGTTGTTATGAAGGAGGCGATATGAAGTATCGCAAGTTTGGAAATCTGGACAGGAAAGTCTCGGCCCTGGGATTCGGATGCATGCGATTTCCGGTCGTAGGGGGAGATTCTGGCATGATTGACGAGCCCGAAGCGGCCAGGATGCTTCGCTACGCCATTGATCATGGAGTGAACTACCTGGATACTGCTTACCCGTATCACCGGGGGAACAGCGAGCGTTTCTTGGGCCGGTTTCTCAAGGAAGGGTACCGAGAGAAGGTCAATCTCGCGACCAAGCTGCCGACGTGGTTGATCAAAGCGGCTGAGGATTTCGATCGGTATCTGGATGAGCAGCTCGAAAAGCTGCAAACCGATCATATCGATTTTTACCTGTTGCACGGCCTGAACGGCAGGAACTGGGCCAGTATCCGTGACATGGGTGTGCTGAAGTGGGCCGAGGGTGCTATCGCCGACGGGCGTATAGACTGCCTCGGGTTTTCGTTCCACGATACGTATGAGGTGTTCGAAGAGATCGTTGATGCCTACGACGGCTGGGCCTTCTGTCAGATTCAGTATAACTACCTGGATCAGGAGGTCCAGGCGGGCACTCGGGGCTTACACTATGCCGCATCAAAGGGATTGGCAGTAGTAGTAATGGAGCCGATACGAGGGGGGCGGCTGGCGAATTTGCCGAAATCGGTGACTGACATCTTGAACCGGGGCGCGAAAAAGCGCACACCGGCGGATTGGGCCTTGCAGTGGGTCTGGAATCATCCCGAGGTTTCCGTCGTCCTGAGTGGTATGGGCACCATGGAGCAGGTCATGGAGAATGTTGCCAGCGCCGATGAGTCCGGGCCCGGCACGTTGTCAGAAGGTGATCTTACCGCTATTGCTCAGGCTTGTGACAAGTACCGCGGGCTTTTCCTGATTCCTTGCACGGAGTGTCGCTACTGTATGCCTTGTCCGAACGGGGTCTGGATACCGCACAATCTCAGCAGGTACAACCTGGGTGCTTTACCCGGTCAGCTCGATCTGGCGAGAGAGAAGTACTCGGGATTGAATGAAGGCGCCCGGGCCAGTGAGTGCATCCAGTGTCGTGAGTGCGAGGATTTGTGTCCGCAACATATTCTCATAAGCGAATGGATGCCGCGTGTACATGCTGTGCTCGGAGAAGGGCAGCCCTGTACGTGCTCGCAATAGTATCTCCTGCGAACTCCTTTCTTGCTCTTGATCCACCCTACTCCGCTGGATGCCCTATTGGAATGACGTAGAGAGGCTCGTGGTCCCCGGGCAACGAGAGGGCCGACTGCAACCGGTCATCGTGGAAGGCCCCGATGGGCACTCCGCCCAGGTCCAGGGCTACGGCTTGCAGCAGGAGGTTCTGGGCGGCATGGCCCGCCTCCAGGTGCACGTAGCGGGCTGCGCGATCGCCGTACTTGACTGCCGTACGCTCGTAGACCGCAGCGATAATGAACACCGCTGGGGCATCGCGAACTGCGTCCTGCTTGAGGCTGGCTTCCCAGATTTCCGCGCGCAGGTCATTCCGGGTTATGATCTCCAGCTTGTGGCCCTGTGGCACGTAGTGATAGAACCCCCGTGGCATGGCGACGTAAACCTCAAGTGGATAGAGGGCACCGGCCGAGGGGGCCGTGCGCCCGCCCCACTCCCGGGTGATGCCCTGCACAGCCCAGAGCAACTGAGAGATCTCCTGTGGGGTCAGTTCCTCGTCGGTAAAGCGGCGCACCGAACGCCGGCGAGACAGGGTCTCCTCCAGAGAGCGCTCGCTACTGAGACGTGGTGCTGGTAGAAGTATCCTCTCCTGCTGGTCGGGCCGAGCCGTCTCTGGCACCGGACTCTCGCGACCAGGGACACAGCTACAGCTACTCAGGAAAAGAATCACTA
>JAKLPW010000228.1 GCA_022013675.1 Anaerolineae bacterium
CGTAGCAGAGGTCCAGCAGAATCTTTCCCTGCACTATGCCGGCGCTAATCGCTGCTACGGGTGGGAGGAACACTTGGCGTTTTATGACGCCACTGCGGACCAGCTTATTAAGAGCCAGAGCGATGGCTACGTATCCTCCCGTGATGGCCGCCGTACGGGTTCCTCCGTCAGCCTGAACCACATCACAGTCGAGGGTTATGGTTCGCTCTTCGAGGTAGCGCAGGTCAAAGCCAGCCCGGAGCGAGCGCCCGATCATGCGACGGATCTCTTGGGTTCTTCCTCGTAGTCCTCTGGTCTCGCGGGAAGTGCGTCTGTGAGTTGCTCGAGGGATGAGCGCATACTCGGCGGTGATCCATCCCTGGGCCTGTCCTCGCAACCACCTGGGAATCGTTTCCTCGACGGTAGCGGCACAGATCACCCGCGTCTTTCCCATCTCGATGAGGACGGATCCTTCCGGGTAGTCGAGATAGCCAGGCGTGATTGCTACCGGCCGGAGTTCATCTTTCTCACGTCCATCTGAGCGCATGTGGATACTCTCTCCTTCGAATGTCTTGACCTATTCGAGACCTAGAATGCGAGCTGCGTTTCCTCCCAGTATCTTCTCCTTGGCCTCCTCGCTGATTGGAAGGGCGCGGATGGTCTCGATGTTGCCTTTCAAATCCGGTACGCCTGGCCAATCAGAGCCGAAGATCACCTTGTCGGCCAGACGCTCGAGCTCTGGGAAGTAGGTGAGCAGTTTCTTGGGAGGCAAGCCCGAGATCTCCATATAGAGGTTGGGGTGCAGGCGGGCCAGTAAGGCGGCTCGATCGTACCAGAAGCCGCGTCCGCTGTGAACGGCCAGGATGACGAGATCGGGGAAGTCTACGGCCACGTCATCCAGGAAAAGGGGATCACCGTACTTCATTCTCGATCCTCGGAAGACTGACGAACCGGTATGAAACATGATCGGGATGCCCATTTCCTGAGCCTGAGCATAGAGGGGATAGACTCTGGCGTCATTGGGATAGAAATGTTGGTAAGTGGGATACAACTTGAGGCCACGGCAGCCCAATTCGTTGACGCAGCGTTTGAGCTCCTTTGCCAGGTCTCCGGTCATGAATGGGTTGATGCTGGCGAAAGGAATCAAGCAATCTACTCCGTGACAGAGATTGGCTACGTAGTCACTGGTTGTTACGCCGGTAGATATGGGGCTGATCTCCGCGAGGGCCACAGCATAGTCAATGCCAGCCTCCTGCAGGACGTGTTGAATGCCCTCTGGGGTCAGCATCTTGCGGGCTTTCTCGATGGACATGTGCTCTGTTACGGACTGCATCCACTCGATAACCCATGGGTGATAGTGCTCGGGCTGTGCGACGTGGATGTGGAAGTCGATTACTGGCATGGGTATCTCTTTTTCTCATAGGACTCACGCGGTTGAGGTGCCCGGCACTCAGAATCGTCTCTTGAAAAGCGAAAAACGGTGTTTTCAACGTATGTCAGGGCACTGATACACATGTTCATAAGTAACTGGGGACCTTTCAGTCTCGAACTGCGTAACTCCTGCTGCTCATGGATGATCTGAAGTCGGTCATGTGCCCAGGAGGCTTCTCCCGGCAGCGAATGCTTTAAGGTTCATTTCCATGAATTTCTGCGGCACTCGTTTCTCGATGATCTTCTCCCACGTAGCGACCGGCACATCCAAGAAGGTGGATAGTGCGCCTAGCAGCACGATGTTACTGGTCCTGGCGTTGCCGAGTTCCTCTGCTGTCTTCGAGCCTGGCACCAGGTGGTAGGCGGCAGTAACTTGGCTCAGAA
>JAKLPW010000229.1 GCA_022013675.1 Anaerolineae bacterium
CTGCGCGGCGGTTCAAGCTGCCGGGGGAATCGCCCGCAGGATTGACCGCTCCATTGACAACGAGGACTCCCTGCGAGAGGCGCTCCTCGGGGCAGTGACGGACGCCGACCTGGTCATCACTTCCGGCGGCGTCTCCATGGGCACCCGCGACCTGCTCAAACCGGTGCTGGCCAACCTCGGCACCGTGCACTTTGGAGGGGTTGCCATCAGGCCGGGCAAGCCCCTGACTTTCGCGACCATCCAAGGCGTGCCGGTCTTCAGCCTGCCGGGCTTTCCCGTCTCTTCGCTGGTAACGTTCGAGAACACGGTACGCCCTGCCTTGCGCATCATGGCCGGGCACAAGGCCCTGTGGCGACCCAGGGTCGAGGCTTGCCTGAGCCACCCCGTGCGCCATGCACCCGACCGCATGGAGTTCCAGCGCGCGATGGTCACCCAACGCGATGGGGTATATTGGGCCACGACCACCGGCTCGCAGGTCTCCAGCCGCCTCAAGTCCCTGGTCGGGGCCAACGCCCTGCTGCGCATTCCCAGGGGCGTCGGCGATCTCGAAGAGGGCGCTGCGGTCACGGCCGTGCTCATCAACCAACCGGAAACGGAGCAGTCCCCATGACACTACCGCACCACGATCACTGCGGTCGTACCATCAGCTACCTGCGCGTATCGGTCACCGACCGCTGTAACTTGCGCTGTGTCTACTGCATGCCCGAGGAAGGCGTTCCATGCATGAGGCATGAGGATATCCTGAGCTACGAGGAGATCACCCGGCTGGTGAGCATCGCCGCTGACCTGGGCATCTCGCAGGTCCGGATGACCGGGGGCGAACCCCTGGTGCGCAAGGGTATCGCCCACCTGGTACGCTCGATCGCGCAAGTTCCAGGCATCAAGGGACTGGCCATGACCACCAACGGCATCCTCCTGGCCTCGCTGGCTCAGAAACTGGCCGAGGCGGGCCTGCAGCGCATCAATGTCAGCCTCGACACCCTGCTTCCGGAGCGCTTCCGCGCCATCACCCGCCGTGGCAACCTCTCCGATGTCCTGGCAGGTATCGAGGCCGCCCACCACGCCGGGCTGACGCCCGTAAAGATCAACACCGTCGTCATGCGGGGAATCAACGACGACGAGGTGGTAGACTTCGCGCGCCGCACTCTGCTCGATGGCTGGAACGTGCGCTTCATCGAGCTAATGCCCCTGGGCGAAAGTGCCACCTTGGCGCGAGCAGAGTACATACCCACCGACGAGATTCGCGCCCGCATCGAAGAGGAACTGGGAGGCCTTAGGCCCGCCGATCTGACCGGCAACGGCCCGGCCCGGGTTTGGCGACTGCCCGGCTCGACGGGAACGCTGGGGTTCATCAGTGCTATCAGCCACCATTTCTGCCGTGACTGCAACCGCCTGCGGCTCACTGCTGACGGTAAGCTGGTCCCCTGCCTCTTCTCCGACCTGGAGTTCGACCTGCGCACCCCGTTGCGCGATGGCGCCACCGAGATAGAGATGCAGGACGTGTTCCGGCGTGCCATCGACGCCAAGCCAGCCGGACACCTCCTGAGTGAACGTGTTACCCCCATACACGAGATGTCACGTATGGGCGGCTAGGAGATAAGCATGAAGTTATCACATCTGGACGAACAGGGCAACGCACGCATGGTAGACGTCACCGGCAAGACCCCCACCGTGAGGGAGGCGACAGCAGCGGGCGAGATAGTGATGCAGCCCGAGACGCTCTCCCTGATCCAGAGAGGCGGACTGCCCAAGGGAGACGTGTTGGCAGTCGCCCGTGTGGCGGGCATCATGGCCGCCAAGCGCACGCCCGACCTGATTCCCATGTGCCATCCCCTGCCATTGACCAGCGTCTCCGTTGATTTTAGCTTCGACGAGGAGCGCTCGGCGGTATTGATCACCGGACGCGCAAAGTGCACCGGCGTGACCGGCGTCGAGATGGAGGCTCTCACCGCCGTGAGCGTGGCCGCGCTGACGATCTATGACATGTGCAAGGCCGTCGACCGCGGCATGAGGATCGGCAAGATTCGTCTCCAGCGCAAAACGGGTGGTAAAAGCGGCGACATCATCCTGGAGGAAGGGTAGATGGTTCTTAGACCCGCCCGATAGCGAAGGTCTCCTGACCGAGCGCTCAGGGCCACACCCGATAGCAAAGGTCTCCTGACCGAGCGCTCAGGGGTGCGGTCAGGAGACCTTACCCATCATATCATTAAGTCGGGCGGGCGGGCTGCGGTCAGGAGACCTTGCCCAACATATTATCAGGAGACCTTGCCCATCGAAAGAATCGAGAGGAACCCAAGTGAACAACACCGGCGAAATCGTAGCGGTCTGCACCAGCAACCGCAAGGGAATACCGAAGCGCCCCATCGCTCGTGGCACGCTCAAAGTCAATTGGGGCCTGGACGGAGATGCCCACGCGGGCAACTGGCACCGCCAGGTCAGCCTGCTGGCCATCGAAAGCATCAACAAGATGCGTGAGAAAGGACTCAACGTCCACCCGGGCAGCTTCGCCGAGAACATCACCACCAAAGGCATCGAGTTATATACCCTACCCGTGGGGACCTCCATGCGTCTGGGCACAGCACTGGTCAGGGTAACCCAGATCGGCAAAGAGTGCCACACCAAATGCGCCATATATCAACAGGCGGGCGACTGCGTCATGCCCCGAGAGGGCATCTTTGTCGAGATTCTTGAGCCCGGCACAGTTGCCGCCGGCGACGCCGTCGAGATCCTTGCTTGATAGCGAAGGTCGCGGTCACACCCGATAGCGAGGGTCTCCAGACCGAGCGTTTGGGTTGTGGCCTGGAGACCTTACCCATCAGCGGGCAGCGGTCAGGAGACCTTGCCCATCATCATTATCCGGAGACCTTGCCCATCATCATTATCCGAAGACCTTGCCCATCGAAAACTGATAGCTGATAGCTGACCGCTGATAGCTTCTCTTCCAACCCAGGAGCAACACTATGAAACCGAGAACCGGCACAACCAAGGCCGTCTGTCTGAGCGAAAAGCGCGGCACCAGCAAGCACGAAGTCGACTCCATCGAGCTACGCGTGGAATGGGGCGTGGTTGGCGACGCCCATGCCGGAAACTGGCACCGGCAGGTAGCGCTTCTGGCCTGGGAGAGCATCGAAAAGGCTCTCCAACGCGGGCTGGATGTCGGCGCGCGGGATAGACATTGGCGCGCGGGAAGTTTTGCCGAAAACATCACCACCCAGGGTATCGAACTACCCACTCTTCCCATAGGCACCCGGCTGCGCGTCGGGCCGGCCCTGCTGGAGGTCACCCAGATCGGAAAGGACCCCCACGAGCACGACGTCATCCACGAGCTGGTGGGCGATTCCGTCATTCCCCGCGAGGGTATCTTCTGCCGGGTACTCGAAGGCGGTACCGTGAAAGCCGGAGATGCCATCACCGTACTCCATGAAGAAAAAGGAGGTCGCAAGTGATTTTCATTGGCATTGACGACACTGACAACAAAGAATCCCGAGGCACCGGACACATGTCTCGCATGTTGGCGCAAGAACTCCGTTCGGAGATCGAGGTGTATGGGATCACGCGGCACCAGCTTCTGGTGGACCCGCGCATCCCCTACACCGCCAAGAATAGCTGCGCCGCCCTGCACATCAACGCCAACGGAAGCACCGCCAACGGCGGTACCACCAGCGGCGGCATTGACCTCACGGCTTTGGCCGAGCGTGTGGCCGATTTTGTACAAAGCGAGTCCGCCCCGGGCAGCGATCCGGCTATCTGCGTCGCGCAAGACGTGCCCCGGGAGGTCTCCGAATTCGGTCGCCGCGTCCAGCGCGACGTCGTGACCCAGGACGAGGCCCGCTCACTGGCACAACGCCACGGCATCATCCTACGTGGATTGGGGGGCACCGAGGACGGCGTCATCGGTGCATTGGCCAGCGTGGGCCTGGCCGCTACAGGGCACGACGGGCGCTTCGTGAGCCTCGGCTCCGTGCGCCAATTGGACGGCCAGCAATCCATCGAGGCCATCCTTGCATCTGGTGTAGCCGAGGTGCGCGATCTCGACGACCGCCGCGTGATCAGCGGCAAAGTGGCGACCGGCGGTAAACTGCGCCCGGCCCTGCGCGAGGGCATACCCATCCTGTACGTGAAGCGGGAGGCCACCGGCTGGCTCCCCCTGAAACTGGACTAGCTCACCCATGGTACCATCTCAAGTTGTCCTGCAAGCCGAAGAACTCAGCTACGCCTACCCACAGCACGGGCTCGGTCTACCGCCCGTCGACTTCGAAGCCCTGTCCGGCGAACTGTGGATGATCACGGGGCGTTCGGGCTGCGGCAAGAGCACGTTCGCCCGCTGCCTGACGGGGCTGATCCCTCATCTGTATCGCGGCGACATGCGCGGTGACGTCTGGATCGAGGGTCTGAACACGCGCCAGACCCCGCTCTGGCAGATATGTGAGTCCGTGGGGATGCTGTTCCAGAATCCCGCCGGACAAGCAGTAGCCTCCACGGCTGAGCAAGAGATCGCCTTCGGGCTGGAGAATCTGGGATTGCCCGTGGACGAACAGCGCGCTCGCTGCCGGAGCTACGTCGAACGCTTCCAGTTGGGGCATCTGAGCCAACGCAGGCCGGATACCCTCTCCGGCGGCGAGCAGCAGCGACTCATGCTGGCCGCCGTCCTGGCCCGCCAGCCCAAGGCCCTGATCCTGGACGAGCCGCTCTCCATGCTCGACACCACCAACGCCACTGATTTGGTCAGCCACCTCGAGGAATTGACCCAGCAGGGTACTACCATCGTGGCCTGCGAGCACCGCGCCGATTACCTGGCTGCGCTTCCAGCCACTCGACGAATGTGGCTGCCGTCAAGCCGCAACCACGATGACCCTTTGGAACAAGCGCTGCCCCCCGCACCGGTGGCAGGCGTCGGAACGATCGAGTTGGAGGGTCTGGAGCTGGGATTCACCCGACAGCGCCTGTTCCAGGACCTCACTCTGTCTCTGCGCGGCGGCGAAGTAGTGGCCATCATCGGACGGAACGGCGTGGGCAAGACGACTCTCCTGAGAGCAATGGCCGGGCTACATCCATATGAAGGAACCATCAGGAACGGAGATGGGCACCCGGCTAGCTTCGGTCTGATGTTCCAAAACCCCGACTGGCAGTTGTTCAACCCAACGGTGCGAGATGAGATTCGCTATCATGTGCCAGAGCCGGATGAACCCCTCTATGCCTGGCTACTCCAGGCCCTCTCCCTGAAACAGTACGAGGATGTGCCTCCCCTCTTGCTCAGCGAGGGCGAGAAGAAACGGGTGGCTCTGGCACTTTTGCTGATGCACCACCCAAGGCATGGGGTATTGCTGGACGAGCCGACGCTGGGGCAAGACGATTATCATCGCATGATCCTGGGACGCACCACCCGGGGGCTGGCCGAGGCGGGTTGCATCGTGGTAGCCGCTACTCACGACCTGGCCTGGGCCAAGCGTCATGCGGACCGCATCGTGCTGCTGGCTCCGGGTCGCGTCGTGGCCGACGGTACCAATAGCGACATCTTCGAGGATCGCAGCGCCTGGGCAAAAGCTGGGCTCGTAATACCATCTTGGATTTCGGAGGGCACATGCTAGCCGGAAGGGGACGAGGAGGGCATCGCCGTCTGGTGCGGCTGCGTGGGAACTCCCCCCTGCGCAGGATGGACGCGCGCGTCAAGGTGGCACTGACCCTGCTGATCAGCGCAGCCGCCATGTTGCCCCTGCCCCGCCTGCTGATCTTTGCGGCCGGCTTCGTGGCCTTCATGGCCCACGCCAGACTGCTGTCCGAGATTGCTTACCAGGTGCGACGCCTCGCCTGGATGCTGCTCGCGCTCTTTGCCTTGGACTGGGCCTTCATCGGGCTCGATTTCGCCGTCCTCATCACCTTTCGCATCATGCTGGTAGTATCATCATCGACGCTTCTCCTTGCCACGACCACTTCGGAGGAGTTCCGCCGAGCATTGCTGGCTCTTGGCGTTCCCTATCGCTACGCATTTGTCTTGAGCCTGGCCTTCCAGTCAATTCCCCTGATGAGCGCCGAACTGCGCAACATCCGGGAGGCACAGCAAGCCCGGGGCGCGCTGCCCCAGCGACAGGGTTGGCGGCAGTGGTTGGCTCAGTCCTGGGATATGATCGCGCTGGCCGTGCCCGCCGTGGTTCTGACCACTCGGCGCGCCTGGGCACTCACCGAGGCAGCCCACGCCCGAGGACTCGATACACCCCATCGAACATTCGCCCGACCACGAGGCATCCGCTGGCACGATTGGGCCCTGGTGGCGGTTACCATGGGGAGCATGATCGCCCTGATGTACTATCATTAGGACACATCCTCCCGCAGGTTTCTGGCACAGGGTGAGCAGTGTCAGTGCGACTGGGCCTTATCGCTCACAGGAGACTCAGGGCGAGAACCTGCGGGAGAAGCGCTAGCATAAGCAGACCTCCGAGGTTTCTCCAGGAGAAGCCCCATTGCCAACCCATCACGAAAACCTCGGGGGTCTCCCGCGCCAAACCCAGACCTCGTCCAGCCCCAAACCTTTGACAGAAACGTTCCTTGCGTGTATGCTAACCACGACACTGATAAAAAGACTTTGGAAGCCTCTGGCCGTCATTACCGCAGAGTCCGCTAAGGCCGCAGAGACAATCAAAGTGGCCTTCTCTGTGTACTCAGCGGTGAAGACCAGACTTCCGAAGTCCAGGGCATTGACCCAGGAGACACACCTTGTTCTTCGACGAGGCCAAAATACACGTTCAAGCCGGCGACGGCGGGAGAGGTTGCATTAGCTTCCGTCGCGAGAAATATGTGCCCATGGGAGGCCCCAACGGCGGCAACGGTGGCGGTGGCGGCGACGTCTACGTCGTGGCCAACCGGCACCTCAACACGCTCCTCTCTTTCAAGCGACAGCGCCATTTCAAGGCCAAACGTGGGGGACACGGCCTGGGGAAGGACATGCAGGGCAAGCGGGGAGAGCACTGCCTGATCCAGGTTCCTCCGGGCACCGTCGTGCGAGATGATGAGACCGGCGAACTGATCGCAGACCTGGTGGAAGTTGGGCAGCGCGTCCTGGCCGCCAAGGGCGGACGAGGCGGGAGGGGCAACCACGCCTTCGTATCCTCCACCAATCAGGCCCCACGCATAGCCGAGAAGGGAGAACCCGGCCAGGAGCGCTGGATTCGCCTGGAGATGAAACTCATCGCCGACGTGGGCATCATCGGCATGCCCAACGCGGGAAAGTCCACCCTGCTGGCCGCCGTCAGCGCCGCCCGCCCCAAGATCGCCGACTATCCCTTCACTACGCTGCAACCCAATCTAGGCGTCGTCGAGGTCGACAACAGAGTCATGGTCATGGCCGACATCCCGGGCCTCATCGAGGGAGCCCACACCGGAGCCGGTCTGGGCCACCAATTCCTGAGACACGTCGAGCGCACGCGAGTGCTCATTCACCTCCTCGATGGGAACTCAGAGCAGCCCCTCGATGACATGCAGAAGATCAACTCGGAGCTAGAGATCTATAAAACCATCCTGTCGCGGAAACCACAGATCGTGGTGCTCAACAAGCTGGACCTCACCCACTGCCGGGAACGTTGGCCGGAGATAAAACGGGAAGTAGAAAGCCAGGGCCTGCAGATA
>JAKLPW010000230.1 GCA_022013675.1 Anaerolineae bacterium
CGTCTGCCAGGTAGTCGCCGGTAGTGGCCCAGGCTCGCCCGCGACAGCCGCCGCAAAGCCGTTTGTATTCGCAATCGCTACAGCGTCCTTTCAGACGTTCCTCTCGCGCTCGCAGGTCTTCCAGAACGGGAGACGTGGCCCAGATTTCGCGGAAAGGCGTCTCCCGGACGTTGCCACAGCTCACCTCGACGAAGGGACAGGGCCAGACCTCGCCGTTGGGCTTGATATAGACGAAGCCTCGGCCTGCCGAACAGCCGTGGAAGACCGTCTCCGCCAGGCGCAAGAGCGGTCCTCCGCGGATACCAGCCCGCTGCAGCAGGAAGGGCCAATACTGGGGACCGGCCACCGGCTCCATGATGGCCCGGGTGGTGCGCTGCGCCTCCGCCATGAAGCGTATCAATCGCTCGTTGGCCCCCAGGTCCAGAGCCGCTTCCTCGACGCCCTGACCTCGTCCCACAGGCACCAGTTGGTACATCAGGAGGATGCCCGTCCCCAATTGGTCAACCAGAGCCATCAACTGCTCCAGCTCATCTATGTTGTATTCCATGACCGTGATGTTGATGTGAAGGAGGATGCCGGCCCGACGCAGGGCCTGCATTCCCATCAGCGCCTTCTCGAAAGCGCCCGGGATCCCGCGCACGAAGTCATGGGTATGAGCATCGAAGCCATCCAGGCTCACGGCGGCGATCACCACGCCGCAGCGACGCATGCGACGAGCCACGGCGTCGTCGATGAGGGTGGCATTGGTGGCGATGGTGTTGGTGAAGCCCAGGGCCTGGGAGTAGGCCAATAGTTCGAAGAGATCATGGCGCACCAGAGGCTCTCCGCCGGTGAAGGCCATCATGCGAAACTCCTGCACCTGGGATAGTTGGTCCAGGAGGCGCTTGCCTTCCTCGGTCGTCAACTCGTCAGGTGCAGGCTTTCCCCCCGAGGCATGGCAGTGAATGCAGCGCAGGTTGCAGGCGGTTGTCATCTCCCAGACGGGGTGGGCCGGAAAGCCGATGCAGCCCATGCCCCGCGATCCGGCGGCTCCCGGGAGGCACTTAAAGCCGAAGGTGAGCAGCCAGCGCGGCAATCCTCGCCAGCGCGACAACACGCCCAAGTACAAGGCGCTCAGCGCCTGCCGGAGGATCAAGCTCGGTGGCCACCAGAAGGGACGCACCACGCGCACCGGTCGCTCTCCCCACTCCCGCTTCCACTCGTCCATCGGCTCAACTCACGAAAGCAAAGATGTAGGCCGCCGTGGTTCCCAGATTCACCACCAGGTTAGCACCACAGAGCTTCTCCAGAGTTGCGGAGTCCCGCCAACGCCCGCGCACCACCAGAACGACGAGGATCAGTGAAAGGGTCAGGATGGGGAGGTAGAACCACAGAGCCCGCGTGGGCACGCCGTGGCTCAGGGAGAGCAACATCGCCGCCCAGCTTCCCAGGCTGATGAGACCATACAGGAAGGAAGCCCTATCACGCCCCAGGCGCACCGTCAGGTTGGCCTTCCCGGTCGCGGCGTCGGCGGGGTAGTCAGGGAACTCGTTGAGGAGGATGACGTTGAAGATGGTCAGGCCAATGGGGATCGCCAGCCAGTGAACCAACGGCGCTATCCTCCCCGTCTGCAAGTAGTAACCCACGGCCACCGGCAGCCAGCCGTAGCAGAAAGCGATCCACAACTCGCCCCATCCCGTGCTGACCCACCGTAGCGGCCTCGTGGAATAGAAGAATCCTCCCAGCAGGCCCAACGCGCCCAGGGGAAGGGTCCAGGGTCCCGTCCGGTAACCCAGTTGGAGGACGAGGCCCACAGCGAGGGCCAGTAGCAGGCTGATCAGCGAGGCCCAGAGAGCAGCGTGGCGGGGCAGAAATCCGCGTTGCAGTACCCGAGATCCTCCGGCGAAGCGGCTGGGACCCCAGCGGGCGGAGAGGGCATCCTCCTCGTAGTCCCAGTACTCTCCGGCGTAGTAGGTAGCCAGCATGACCAGCACCACGCCCAGCGTGCCCCAGACGCAGACGTCCCAGCGGAAAGCTCCCTCTTGCTGCCAGGCCAGCACCCCGCCCAGAGCAAAGGGCAGCACGCCGACCGAATGGAATGGCAAGCGCGAAAGGGCCAGCCACGCCCGCATCTTCTCACCCATCTTCGCTTCCTCCTCCGACTCCCAGACCTCCGAGGTTTCTGACGCACGATGCCGCGAGACCCCGAATCGCCCGCTTCCTACTACGCACCCCTCCAGGCTGCATCGAAAACCTCGGAGGTCTTCACACTCATCTACGGTTCCCAGACCTCCCAGGTTGCTGTCTCACGTCGCCCTGAGGCCTCAGATCACCCACTTCAGCCACGCGCACTGCCACCGCCCAACAGGGGTTGGCCTACTACCCATTCACCTCACCACGCCCACGAGGGGCTATGCTACGGCTGCTCGCCCACCTATCCTCCGGTACCTTAGCACCCTGTGAGCGTGGGCGGATTGTGGGTTAGATCGGCAGAGGGTTCATGTGCCCGCTCTGGTGCCTGGCGCGGACCCACCGGCAGCGAACCCGTCCTGTCGGAGGAGCACTCCCTCTGCTATTCGTAAGGGCGCATGATGAGCGGAAGGAGAACGGGCCTCGGTACGTTTACTGGCCGCGAGCGTGGACCATAGCTATGACCATCTACGTCCGCCCGGACGCGCGCCACCAGACGTCCCGCGTGCTGCATGCCGCTTGCCCAGGGTAGCAGGAAAGTAGACTCTCCCCCAGCGCCTACGATTCGCGCGCCGCTAACCTCCGTAGCGATCACCTCGCCGTGTGCGTTCAGTATTTCCAGCGTTATCGTTACCTGTGCGCTCCTGGCGAGGAAGTTCTTCCAGGTGGCCTCGAAGATCCCTATCGCGCCTGGGCGCAGCGAAGTGGGCGCCTCGAAGCTAAGCTCTCCCTCGGTCACGCCGAGGTGTGCATCGCCCTGGGCCACCTGAACGCCACCCTGTTCAGCGACCAATTGCATCAGGTACGCCCCCACTGGCAACGGCCCGCCAGAAGACACGGTCAGCGGGACGCTCCCACCCGCAGGCACGACCACGGCGGCTCCGGCCCAGGCTCCCACCAAGGCGCCTGTGTCGTCGATGAGCCTCATGATTGGCGTGATGGTGATTGGTGTGTCTGCCACGTTCGATGCCACAGCGTGCCCGATCACCGGCTGATCAGCGGGTATCGCCGCACCAGTGGGATGGACATCCGCCAGGATGATGGGATGGCTGGCCTTGTAGTTGACCGTTACATCCAGGGTTCGGTGCAGAATCGCCCGGTCAGCGCCCGGGTCGTAGGCAGCAGGTGCCAGGTACAGAGTTACTTCCTGCCTGTCACCAGCGGCGGAGACGTGGTACGTGTAGGGTTGCGTGGGGTAGATGCCCGCATCGAAGGGTACCTCGGCAAAACCTCCCTGAGGCGCGCCTTCCATGGGGATCCCTGGGACGACCAGTGGGATGTTCAGGTTGTCGACAATCGTGTCGTTGCTGGGCACGACTGCTACACCGGTAACCGATGCGTCGCTCGGCAAGGTTAGCGTGAGCGTCGTGAAGGGCACGATCGGCTTGCCCGCATCCTCCGTCAGCCTCATCCCCTCCACCTTGAGCAGATCGAACCCCGGGATAGTAGTGTGGTCCACTACATAGCTGGAGGCATCCACGACGGCGTGCAGGCTATAGTCATCTTCGGTCGCGAGCGCGCGCGGTTGGCCAAAGACCGGCGACATTGGCGGTTCGGGCGACGCCGCCCTTTCCACCGTGGTGCCAGGGCCAGTGATCTCTGGCAGCGTCACCCAGGGCAGACCGAACACCACGAACTCCATGATAGTCTTCTCATCCTGATCGTCCCAGTAGACGCCCGCATCGTAAGTCCATCTGGCCCCCTGCAATGCGCCTCCGACGCTCTTGCCCCAACTGGGGTCCAGTAGCTTCAGCCAGAAGAGCTGCCCCAGGACCTCTGACCAGGCATCGTATTCCACGCCGCCATACGTGTCCCGGAACCAGGAAATCCCCGCCGAGGCCATCACCGCGGATGCGCCCTCGCGAGCCAGCGTGTAGACCATGCTCCTGCTAGCGGACCAGGACAGGCTGTAGCCAACACGGCAGGCCACAAAAGCGAAGATGGGATGGTTCGCTTCCAGGTGCGCGCCGTTGGTGCTAATCTCGTGGATGTCACTGGCAGTGATCCACAGCCGGTTGCCGTCACCGTCCTCTTCGGGGGTGGTAACGCCATCATGATTGCCGTGGCCGCAGTAGCCCATCACACCGAAGCCCCGCTGCATCGCCCGGACGAGATCGGCGCGCTCCCAATCATTCCAGTCATCGATGATGTCCCAGGGCTCTCCCACGCCATCGTAGAGGATATTGAAGCCGTAGTCACGCAGAGGGTCATGGAGATTATACTCATGGTCAAAGTTCATCCCCGCCCAACTTGCCCCCACGAAATGCTGGTTGCTGACATCGGGACCAGTCTGGCCGCTAAGCATGAAAGTGATCATGTCGTCCGGGGAGAACCCGACGATGCGGCCCGCCGCCAGGTCACAAGGCCGGTGCTTCCAGTTGCTGTCATCCAGGTCGGCATACTTTGCATCGCTGAAGAAGCCGTCGTGCTTGGTCAGTTCGTCCAGGATATAGTGCACGCCGTCGTACTCGCTACCGCTCTCCGCGTTCGTCGGGTCATTGACACGGTAGTACGGAATGATCGGATCATCGCCCACGATCAGCAGATACGAAGGGCGACTACTGGAATCATCAGCCCAATCCTCGATCAGGTCGTCCACGACGTCGGCCGCCACGTTGGCCGTGCTCCAGTACGAGATGCCGCCCGGCCGCCAGTTGTAGAGCGACTCGCTGTAGCGGTCTGCGTAGTACACACAACCCCACGGCGATCCTGCGGCTTGATCGAATACCGCGCGCAGCAGACGCACCACGGCCTCATCGTCGTAGCTGGTATCGAACAGGCACTGTCTATTGGTCACGATCAGGGCCGGCGTCCAGTCCACGACGTACACCGATCCCCGGTTGCTCGTGGCCGCTCCATGTTGCGAGGTAGCGGTCGTGTAGGCGTACGGTTGGTGACTGCCCGTAGGCACGGTCGGCGTCAGGCCGAAGCGGAACACCAGTTGGTGACGATACTCTCTAAAGGCGTCGGTACGATACAGGTTGAGACGCACTTGATAGCGACCCGCATCCAACCTGGTCATGGCTGCACTGTAGTCCTCCAGGCTGCACCAGGTGCAGTCACGTCGCCAAATCCTGACGGGATCCCCGAACTCCGGCGGCACGACCAACACGATGTCGAGCGGCCAGATGTGGCTGGCCGAACTGGCATCCACGACCACGTCTACCCAGGTGCGATCAGCAAGGCCTCCCACATCCGGCCTGAGCTTGCGCACGGTCACACCTGGAGAGGCGTCGTCAATCGTGAGAGCCAGGTCCACCTGCGGAGCCGGTAGGGGCGTTTGCGTCGGGGTAGGAGTGACCGTAGGTGTCCGCGTCGGGGTGGGGCTCGCCACGGCCACCAGTAGATCGTAACGGTCATCCTCGTCCCAGGAAAGCATCTTGCCGAATACCTGCGCCCGATAGTGGCCAGACACGTCGGCTCTGGCCGACACCGCTTCTGGAGTGGTACCCAGGTTTCGGGAGCAGGCCCCTACCGGATGGGGATAGAGTAACCCATCCGGTCCCCAAAGACAGATGTCATAGTCGGCCGGGAGCGAGTCCAGTTGGAGGTCGATGGTGTGGTTCGCGGGCACGTAGAACCAATAGTAGTCCTCGTCTGTGGGAGGACAGATTGGTGCCTGGAGGAGCAAGCCCGGGGTGATGGCCGCCGCCTCGATGAAGGCGTCATTTGGCTCCCAGGGATCATAGACGCACGAGGGCGGTGTGAGTGTGGGCGTAGGTGTGGGGGTCTCGCCGGTCACCACGGTGAGCTGGAGGGTATACGGATTCGAGGCGTCGCTGACGGCGCCGTGAGGAAGCACTAACGCGCGGAATTGGGTAAGCCCCCCTTCCTGGGAGCTCACGTACCACTCGATGTACTCATCGTCCGTGCCGCTCTCCTCCGACCTGGCCCTCTCCTGGCTGAACGGGTCGAGGAGCACCAGATCGTAATCCTCGGGCAGGTCAGTGAGAAGAAGATAGATGGTGTTCCCTAGAAGCGCCGAGAACTGGAAGTAGTCCATGTCACTGGTTCCGCAGATGTAGCTCTGGTAGCTTCCGGGCGAAATGAGCCAGGCGGTATCGAAGGTATTGTTGGGCTCGTACGGGTCCACGCAGGTCACGGTCGGAGTCGGCGTGGGCGTCTCGTATACGATCAGCAGCCGAGGCCAGTCCTCGATAGCCTCGCGGCTGGTGAAGATCGCACTGAAGTTCTCCGACCCCTGGGGCACCAGTACCAGGCCGTGGTTGGGTTGGCTCCCACTCACCCATGCCTGTGCCAGGCCCGTGACGTCCCACGTCTTGTAGCCTGCTATGCCCCTGAATCTGGCGCTTGCCTCCAATGTGTCAGGATCGGGCTGCGTTTCCCAGGTGATCTCGTCCTCTTCCCATGCCTCGGTGATGCTGTAGGCAGCAACAAAGCGCTGGCTCGTCCCCGACAACTGCTCGAGGTAGAGTTCCAGAGTGGCAGACACAACCGTGGCCTCCGGCGGGATGCTAGAGAGATCGAAGGTCAGGTACGCGAAGCCGTAGCCGCTCTTGCTGAGCCCACACCCCAGGGTCAGCTCGTCGCCATAATTGTACTTGGAGTTAGCCTCGTTGGTGGTCGCATCGGCCACAGGGTAGAGCGTGGCCGGCAGCGCATGCGGCCAGCACTCGGGCACTCTGCTTCGCTCGGCGCTCGAAGCTTGGGCCAAGCCCAGCCCCGCTATGAGCACCAGCAGGCACAGCGCGGGGGCAAGTGCGAAGACCAGCTTCTTCCCGTTCTCGTTCATTACGCACCTCCCGTTCACGAAAAGGGCAACCCTTCACAAGAGGAACAGGCCGGGCCAACGAGGATGAGGCAGCCACGAGAAGGTGACGGGAGACAGCAGTGAGTCGGGGACAAGATGAGCGCATGGTCCCGGCTGATCCCGATTGTAATCGTGAAACTTCGGTATGTCAAACCAATGTCGCCGTGGCCCCGCTTTGTCGCCCCTGATGGAGGGAAGGCATCAGCCAGATTGTCCCCCCCTTTCTCCGTATCGGGTAGAAGCTCAACCCTGATGGGCGGCCTCACCACGCACAGTCAACTCGGCTGGCTCCCCACCCAAAAGCGGGAAATCTCGCCGCAGACGGCCAACGGCCAAGGCCCGCCACCCTGGGCCCCACTCCAGCACGTCGAAACGATCACAGCCCGGCCAGTTGCTAGGCGGCCTCCACTATGCTCAGTAGCTCGCCTAAATGGTGGATCTCGTACGTAATCCTGACATCTTGGTCGCAGGGCTTTCGCGTTGGATTGAACCAGCAGGTGTCAATCCCGTAGTCGTTGCCCCCTTTGATGTCGGAGGTCAGGCTGTCGCCTACCATCAAGACTTCCGCCTTGCGCGGATTGTTCATCATACCGAAGGCCATGTCGAAGATCCTTCCGTCCGGTTTGGCAGCCCCGACTTCCTCCGAAATCAAGATGTCAGTGAAGTAGCCGACGATGGGCGACTTGGCCAACCGGGATCGCTGTACCATCTGCAATCCATTGGTGATGAGAACCAACCCCACCTTCTCAGACAACCGTCTCACTACTTCCTCCGCGCCTTCAATCAGTTGGGAACCATCAGCGAGATTCTGCAGATACCTTACACTGATTGTCTCGGGGTCAGACTCGACACCGATGGCCTCGAAGAGCAATTCGAACCTTCTGATTTTCAGCCAAGCCTGAGAGACCTTCCCCTGCTCAAATGCCCGCCACATCCGCGCGTTGATCTGCCGATAGAGTTGAGTGTAGCGTGGCTCAAACCGGACGCCGATCTGTTCGAGGGTCTTTTGCACTGCCGAGGCTTCAGCTTGATCATAGTCGAATAGGGTGCCATCGGCATCGAGCAGTAACCATTTGTATCTCATAAGTAATCCGCTTCTCCCGTGATGGGGGTCGATTGGACAGTACACATCGGCGGTAAGATTGTATTGTACAGAGTGCCCGAAGTCAAGCGGAAGGCAAGAGTGGAAAAGCACTCCTCGTTGCGTACTCTCCACTTCTCTGGTAGAATAGTGACGATCCTGGTCTTGTCGGAGAGGTCAACCACGTGGAGCACCGAGACATGAAGCATCCTAAACACCTATGGCGCGAGCTTGTGACGGAAATCGCGGCCTTCTCCCTTCTGGCCGCTTCCATTATGCTGCTCTGGAGGCACAACCTCCCCCTTTTCATAGTCCTGCTGGCCGAGGCCTTGGCGGCTCTGAGTCTTTGGCACGACCGACACGATGTGATCTGCTTCGTCGTCATCGCCGTGATGGGATCTCTGGCGGAGGTTGCCTTCGTGCATTTCGGCGTCTGGCAGTACACCAACCCCACCCTGCTGGGTCTTCCCCTCTGGTTCCCGGTCGGATTCGGAACGGCCTTTCTGATCGGGCAGCGGCTGGCCCGTACCATCACCGGGATGTGGGAGGAGATGAAGCCCCCACGGGCTCTCACGGATAGAGAGAACTAGCCTTCAGCTACACGCGCGCTTCCCTCATCCATGAAAACCTCGGAGGTCTCCTCATCCAGGCCCAGTTCGTGATGAAGGGTTCGCACCGTTGTAGCCAGGTCGCCTTCCAGCACTACGAAAGAAACGTTGTACTCGGATGAGGCCTGGGCGACGGAAAGGACCTGAAGGCCGTGTTTCCCCAGGGCAGCGAAGGCCTGTGGTACTATGCGCATCCCGTGCCGGCCTGAAGGCCCAACTACGGAAATGGTCGCCACCTGGTCGCGCACGGTGACCTGTGAGAGAAGCCCCTGGCGCAGTTCGCGCTAGAATTCGTTCTTGAGGGTACGGAGGCAAGACTCCATGTCGCGCTGGCCCACGACCAGGCTGAGGGTGCGCTCGGTGAAGGACTGGGTGAACATCAATACTGCCACTCCTGACTCGGCCAGGCGCATGAGGGCCCTGGCCGCGAGCTGGGGCGTCCAGGTGTCGCCGTTGCCCTCCACTGCGATCAGGCAAAGGCCCTTCGTCGATATGATCGCCGGGACCGTGCGCCGGTCCATGCCCGGCTTGTCGGCCACGAGAGTACCCGGATGGGCAGGATTGAAGCTATTGCGGATGCGAAGGGGGATTCCGCACTCCTCCACCGGCCGGATCGTCTTGGGATGGAGCACATCCGCGCCGAAGTAGGCCAACTCCGCCGCTTCTGCGTAGCTCAGGGCCTCCAGCGTGCGAGCATGGGGCACGATGTTGGGATCAGCGGTGAGAATGCCGTCCACGTCGGTCCAAATCCACACCTCGCGGGCATCGAGGCAAGCACCCAGTATGGCCGCCGAGTAGTCTCCTCCCCCACGGCCCAGGGTAGTCGGAACTCCATCCTCGGTGGCCCCGATGTATCCGGTCACCACCGGCACCACCCCCTCTTCTATCAAGGGCAGGAGTCGCGCCCTGGTTTTCTCACGAGTGAGGGGCATCAGCGGTTTGGCACTCCCGAAATCGTCGTCGGTCACCACGAAGTCCGTGGCATCTTCTGCCCGAGCGCTGGTACCCTCCTGGCGCAAGGAACCGGCCAGCAGGCGGACGGAAAGGGATTCGCCTACTCCGACGACCTGATCGAGGCTTCTGACCGTGATCTCACCCAGCACGGCGTAGCTCTGACAATAGCGCTCCAGGTCCTGAAAGCGGCCCTCGGCGTAGGCTTCGTAGTCGCTGCGCTCCGCCCCATCGCCGAACACGATCGCAGCCACCTCGCAGTGTTGCCGCCGCAGCGACGAGACGACCTGCCGGGCTCTGGCAGAGTCACCCTGGGCCGCCAGTCTCGCGGCTCGAATGACGTCGCTGGTCACCCCGGCCATGGCCGAAGCCACTACCACGATCTCCTGGCCGCGCTGCCGGTAGTCGCTAATTATGCGCGCAACGTTGGAGATGCGCTCGACGCTGCCAACGGATGTGCCACCGAATTTCATCACTATCATGGTTGTCTCCCTCTCTGCTAATATGCGCCTTGAATTGGCCTGTGACTGGAAGCATACAGACTCTGCCAGACCTCAGACGCATCAAAGACTTCCGAAATGTCTCTGTGCACTAGACCCGCTCCAGCGCCTGCGCCAGGTCCTCAATCAGATCATCCGGATCCTCTAGACCAACAGCATAGCGCACCAACTGATCGGTGATGCCAACGGCCAAGCGCTGCTCTACACTGAGCCCGCAGTAGCTCTGAATGGCAGGCTGGATGACGAGCGCTTCCGTGCCACCAAAGCTGGGCCCGATGTAAGGGATACGCAATGCATCCACGAAGGCACTGGTCTGCTCGCGGGTGCCGGCGATCTCGAAGGAGACCATACCGCCGAAGCCGCTCATCAAGCGCATTGCTACATCGTGATCAGGGTGACTGGGCAGGCCCGGGTAGTAGACGCTCTTGACCTGCGTCTGTGATTCCAGGAAGCGGGCGACGGCCATGCCACTGGTGTTGTGATGCTCCACGCGCAGATCCAGTGTCTTGACCCCGCGCAGCAGGTTGTAGGCCGTTTGCGGAGCAACGACGCCCCCCAGGTGGAAGTGGAGCTCCCTCAGTTCAGTGATCAAATCCTCAGCCCCCAGCACTACCCCTGCCAGCAAGTCATTATGCCCACCCAGGTACTTGGTTCCACTATGGACAACCAGATCCACTCCGAGGGCCAGCGGGCGCAGGTTGCAGGGAGAGGCGATCGTGCTGTCGGCGATCACCTTCGCGCCGTGGGCACGGGCCACCTCCACCAGCGCTTCCAGGTCTATCACCCTCAGCCAGGGATTGGTCGGCACTTCCGTGAAGATCAGTCTGGTGTTGGGTCGCATGGCCTTCTCGATAGCCTCGATGTCGCAGGCTGGCACGATAGTGGTCTCTATCCCCCAGCGAGAAAGGTAAGTGGAGCAGAACCCTCGCGTGCGGCGGTAGCAATCCTGGGTGAGGATCATGTGTTCGCCACTGGAGAGGAGGCCGAGGAGCGTAGCTGTGATGGCGTACATGCCGGAGGCAGAGAGGATGGCGGCCTCCGCTTCCTCAAGGACGGCCAATCTCTGCTCTACGGCGTATTGAGTCGGATTGCCATAGCGCCCGTACTCCATGCGCTCGAGGTACTTGCCGGCCAGGTATTCATCCTGAGTGCGATTGACGTCGTCCATGTCCTCGAAGGTGAAAGTCGAGGTGGTGCAGATAGGCGTGACGAGGGCGTGATAGGGTTTCTGGCGCTGCTCCTTCCCGTGTATGGCGGTGGTCATGAATCTGGTCATGGGTGTGCTTCTCCTTTTCTGATCTGAGAGGTGCCCGACATCCCCGGGCACCGTTCATCGCTATGCTCAGACCAGAGAGTGCCGGACACCGGGAGCAACACAGGGAGCGTTCCGCAGAGGAGGCATCTCCAGAGGAGGCATCTCCAGAGGAGGCATCTCCTAAATAGAAAATGCCCCTTCTGATAAAGAAGAGGCGAAAGAGCAACACCGCGCGGTCATCCTCTCATCGTCCAGAAGTATCTCTGCCGGAATTGGCACCGTAATCGGCGAGTCAGACACCATCTCTGTCATTGAGCGGGCTGCTGGCACGAAGTGGTTGCCGAGGCTTCACAGGGCCGGTCCCTCCACCTCTCTGGATAAGAGCATCGAGCGTATTCAGTTGTGGGGCTATGATAGCATAGGCCAGAGGAACTGTCAAGTCGGCCGAGAGGGAGGGTGCCCCCGATGGATGAGGGTCTCCTGACCGAATCCTCTCCCAAGACCGCTCGGTCAGGAGACCTCGCTGATCAGAGGAGGACCGCTCGATGGATGAGGGTCTCCTGACCGAATCCTCTCCCAAGACCGCTCGGTCGGGAGACCTCGCTGATCAGAGAGTCGGGAGACATCGCTGATCAGAGAGTCGGGAGACATCGCTGATCAGAGGGTCGGGAGACCTCGCTAAACAGAGATGACATCGCCAAACAGAGATGACATCGCCAAACAGAGATGACATCGCTAAACAGAGATGACATCGCTGAACAGAGGGGCGGGAGACTTCGTTGAACAGGGAGGAGGCTACGCCTGAGGCTCCCGGATGGGGAGCTCGACGACGAAGGTAGTGCCGTTTCCATTCGCGCTCTCGGCCCAAATCGTCCCGCCATGGGCGCGCACGATGCCGAAACAGACCGCCAGCCCCAATCCCGTCCCTTCTCCTACCTTCTTGGTCGTGAAGAAGGGATCGAAAATGCGACCGATGACCTTCTTCGGGATGCCCGGCCCATCATCAATGAACTCGACGCGCAGCGTATCAGCGTCTTTGAGGATAGAGCGAATCGCCAACACCCCACCGTCATTAGCCTCCAACATGGCTTGTTCGGCGTTGAGGATCAAATTGCTCCATACTTGTTGAAGTTGATGTCTGTCGGCGTAGCACAAGGGTAGATCGTCTCTCAGATCAGTAACAACGGCCACGTGCACCGTCTCAAGCTGATTAGTCCGCAGATTCAGGACGGCTTTGATCGACTGATTGAGATCTATCACACCTCTCTGACGGTCGTGCTTGCGAGCGAATGTAAGGAGGTTCCGCACGATGCTGGCCGCCCGCCGCCCTGCCTCGTAGATACGGCCTACATCTTGTTGAGACTCCTCGCTCATGTTCCCGCTCGTCCTCAGCAACTCCGAGTAGCCCACCACCGCCTGCAACGGGTTGTTCAATTCGTGAGCCACGCCGGCGATGGTCTGGCCCAGGGAGGAGAGCTTCTCAGCATGTAGAAGCTGTTGCTGAAGACGCTGCTCCACGGTGACATCGTGCAGGATGCTCACTGCGCCCTGCACCTCCCCATGGGCGTCACGTAAGGGGTATGCGCTCACTTGATAGACGCCCTCCGCCAGCAACTCGCTGGTCTCAGCCCGTGCGGGCCTGCCGGTGCGCATTACCTCGGCGAGCACACTAGCGCCGGGAGCCTCGTCGCATCCGTATATCACGCGATAGTACCTCTGGCCGACAAGCTCCGGGAGGGGCTTCCCCGCCAGTTTGGCCGCCGGCTCGTTGGCCTGCATGATAGTGGCTTCACCATCCACGATGAAGATCGCGTCGGAGATAGCGTTGAAGGTCAGCTCCCACTCCTGCCGGGCACGATCGACACGGGCGAAGAGACGGGCGTTCTCAATAGCAGTGGCAACCTGATAGCCCAGTTGCAGGGCAAGCTGCTTGTCTTCCTCGCTGAAAACGCGTCTGGTCTCAGTCTGGTGGAAGGCAATTATTCCTACCGGGCTTCCCCGAGAGAAAAGGGGCGCTATCAGGGTGGATCTGATGCCCAGGGCTCGCATCACCTCCGTCGGTACGCGCTCGTCCGTGAGAGCATCTTCGACTGCCACCGGCAGGCCACCTCGGATCGCTTCCCTCGCTCCCTCAAAACAACTCATCGGAACGGCTAGCCGCTGGGCATCATTCCAATCCAGGCCATCGACTGCGCGTACGGTGAGCTGTTCGGTTGCCGGATCGTAAAGCGCGAGAGAGCACGCATCCACCTGCAGCAGACCCGCCCCTTCCTCCACAGTATGCCGCGAGACCTCGTCAAATCCTGAGCAAGAGGCCAGGAGTTGGCCGATGATTAGCAACATGCCCGATTCGGCAGCCAATCGATGGGCGTCCTCCAGGGCGTTGGTACGCTCAATGGCCACAGCAGCAGAGGAGGCAAAGGCGGTAAGCAGACGCAAGTCATCTTCGTCGAAAGCCTCGCGGCGTGAGAAATTGTCCAGAAAGAGGGTGCCAATGACCTTCCCTTGAGTCACCAGCGGAGCACATATCCCAGACCTTGCCCCCTTCTCGGAGATTCCGATCCGCTTGTAGCGCTCGTCGTTGAGCATATCGGCGAAGAGTACCGGCTGCTGATGGAGATAAACCCACCCAGAACATCCTTCTCCAGGCTTGAAGGTCAGGGCATCCCAAAGCTCCTCGCCGAAGCCCACAGACGCGCGCACTACCAGTTCGTCCCTGGTCCTGTCATAGAGATGGATGCTGCCCTTCTCTGCCGACGGGATCGCCTGCATGGCAGCAGAGATGATGCGGGGCAGCAAGGTATCCAGGTCGGGGTAGCTGGCTATCTCCTGCACGGTCTGAAGGAGCAGCTCTCGCTCCCGCAGACGTTGTTGAATCTCCTCCAGCAGATGCCCACGCTCCAAGGCCATTCCCACCTGTGTTGCCAACGGAGGCAACAGGCGCAGCGTCCCGGGGGAGAGAGATTCTCCCTTGCGAGTGGAGAGCAAGATGATCGCTACCGCCTCCCCCTTGGCGAAAGAGGCAAGGCCGAAGTAGGAATGTCCCGGGTCCGGTGGGGCAAGCTCTCCCTCTCCATTGGCCCAATCCCCGTGACGTATGAGAGTCTGGCCGGCCTGAAGTACCGCGCGTATCCAGGGATCGTCCTCGGGGAGAGTGGCCGCAGACCGCAACGCTTCATCAGGAATACCCCGCTGGATGGCCAGCCTCCAGGTCTCCCCATGCCGCTCGTAGATACCACCGGCATCGGACCATGACATCTGTAGCAGGCCATCGAGAGATATGGAGAGGATATCTTGCAGGTGTCCAGTGGCGCTAAGGCGAGAGGCGATCAGGTTGAGGTCAGCCACCTCTCGGGCACGATCGACGGCAGCACGCTGGACTGTTTGCACCTGTTCGAAAGCGAACCAGGCGAGTCCCCAGGCTATCGCGGACCCAACCACCAAGTCGAAGAGCACCTCACTGAGTGGGTTGTGCATTACAAAGAAGCAATAGAGTTCCAGACAGACTACCAACAGAGTAGCCAGAATGGGAATCAGCCACCTGAGTTGCCGGGTCCTTACGAGGACTGCCTCTTGATCATCCATCAGGGGATCTCTTCTCGATCACCTCAGCGGAGGTAACAGTGAGGGTGTGGAAAAAGGCCGCCCGCCAGACTTCGGAAGTGTTCAGGGGGGTGGAGTGGTCCACAATATGATGCAAAACCGCCATGCAAAACTGCTATGCAAAACTGCACTGCAAAACTGCACTGAATCCGGTGCACTTCCCACACGCGGTTGACTTCCGAAGTCTTTTTCCACACTCTCGTAACAGTAGGGCTAGCCACGGTTTGTGCGCCCACCCCGAAGTGATGTAATTATAAGCACTCCTGAGAGAGAAGGCAACCGGGCAACATCAGGGAGTCACCATTTCTGAACAAGGCCAACCACGCACCCGGGCGCACCATCACACGAAGAAGATCTAAAAGCGGCTTTTTCGGCTCAATGCTTCATTATATTGCACCGATTCCAAAAACCACGGCCAACAAGATGAACATCTATTAACCCAACCCATGAAAAAACTGTAATGTGGGCTTTACCCGACTTTTACCCCATCCAACCCCAAAGTGGAATATAATGAGCATAGTGAGAAAAGTGCAAACAGGGTTAAGGGTGTGAACTCATGTCCATAGAGAAGGCATTCACCACAGGTCAGGTTAGCCGCTACTGCCAGGTAAGCCGCGCAACGGTCCTCAAGTGGATCAGGCAGGACTATCTGCAGGCCTATACCATTCCCGGGGGATACCATCGTGTCCCGCGCAGTTCCCTACTCTGCTTCATGCAGGAATACCAGATGCCTGTACCTTCCGAGGTGGAGGCTTCTTGGGGTGAGACTTCTCTGGATGAGGCTGCTTTGGATGAAGCTGCTCGCAGTGAAGATCGCAGTACGGAAACCAGAGCCTTCCTGGTCCCAAGCCCGACTGCATGAGGTACCCAAGGTGAGAATACGATTCACCCGTGGGATGATAGAGCTATCCAGAATGAACAGGAGACGGGAGAGTATCAATGCATACGACTGTTGACACCACAGAGAAGTTGCGCATACTGATCGCGAATGATACCATCGCGACTCGTGAGTTCCTGTGGGACATACTGGAGTTCCAGGGGCACAAGGTAGCCTTTGCGACATCGGGAGAGGTGGCGCTGGAAAGGTTGCGACCAGGGAATTACAATGTTCTCTTCCTCGACCCGGCACTGCCTGATATGCCAGGCTGGGAAGTAATGCGACTCGCTCGAGAACAAGATCCTGCTCTCTGCATCATACTGCTGGCCACCGGGAAGAACGAGGTCACACCCATGGAGGCAGCGCGTGCCGGGGCTGATGGCTGCATCGCGGGGCTGTCTGAAGAAGCTGACCGGGAAGGCCTTTCGATTGAGGACCCGGCCGAGAATCTGGACCTGGTGCTTTGGCAGAGCCTGGAGCGACGACGGCTGGCAGTCAACAACGAGATGCTACAGAGAGAACTCGACGCACAGCGCGTCCAGACCGTCGAAGCGCGCCAGCAACTGGAAGAGATACAGCAGAAGGTCGTCCAGACCGAAAGGGATATGGCTCTCCTCAACATGGCGAACGCTGCGAGCTGCGAACTGATCCAGCCCCTGAAAGTGCTCATCGGTCGCATTGATCTGCTGATGCAGGAGTCCGTCCTTGATGGGCAGTTGATAGAAGAGATGATAGGGCTCCGTCGACAGGCCGTACACATGTCTCCGATCGTGCACCGCATGGGACAAATCTCCAGCGGCAGGGCTATACCTCAGTTCAATCACGTTGGCCTTTCGCGCTTCATGCCACGCGAGCAAAACTGGGGGTAGTGCATCCACACGCTGCTGATGAGCCGGGCCTTCGGGGATATGGTACCCCGGAGGCCCTTTTTTGCTTTCACCCTCCCGCAGGCTTCTTGGAAAAAGACTACGGAAGTCTACCACGTGCGGGAAATGCACTGGATCCAATGCGGTTTTACAGCATATCATGGGCCATACTATTCCTCTGAAGACTTCCGAAGTCTGGCAGGCGGCCTTTTTCAACACCTTCCCTCATCCCCGAGGGTCGCCATATGCCTTCTTTGCCCTCTTCATTATCATATGGTATAATAGCGCCAACGTCGAAACCAAGTCTCGGGAGGAGGTCTTAGGGAGTGAAGGACTATACCGTCGATAAACTGCGCAACGTGGTTCTCCTGGCACACAGTGGAACCGGCAAGACATCGCTGTCCGAAGCGATGCTGTATGACACCGGAAACATATCGCGCTGTGGCCGAGTCGAGGAAGGTACGACCACGTCTGACTACGATCCAGAAGAACAGCGTAGAGGCATTTCCGTCAACACTGCCATTCTTCCCTGCGAATGGCAGGATCACAAGCTCAATATCCTGGACACCCCAGGGTACATGGACTTCGTGGGGGAAGTAATGGGAGCCATTCGTGTGGCGGACGCGGCCCTCGTCGTCGTCTGTGCCGCTGCTGGTGTGGAGGTCGGGACAGAACTCATGTGGTCCTATGCCGATGAGTCGGATCTGCCCCGCCTGGTGTTCATCAACAAGATGGACCGCGACAATGCCAGTTTCCAGCGAACTCTGGGGCAGTTACAGGAGAAATTCGAGACCAAATTCGTGCCACTGCAATTACCCATCGGCGCGTACGACTCCTTCCGTGGCGTGGTGGACCTGATCTCCATGAAAGCTTACCTGGGAGAGAAGGGCGAGGAGGCTGAGATACCGGCGGAATTGCGTGATCAGGCCGAGACCATGCAGATGGAACTGATCGAGCACGCCGCTGAGGGCGACGACGAGATCATCATGAAGTACCTCGATGGAGAGGATTTGACGGAAGAAGAAATCCGCCGGGGCATTGAGACGGGAGTCAAGAGCCGTGCTTTCGTGCCCGTGCTGTGCGGCTCGGCTACGTCCAATATCGCTATCCTTCCAACCCTGCAAGCGGCTATAGACTACTTCCCGTGTCCGGCGGAGCGTGTTGCCAAGGTAACCAACCCAGTCACGGAAGAGAAAGAGGAGTTGAAGGCCGACAAGAGCGGCCCGTTGGCAGCGCTGGTCTTCAAGACGCTGGCCGATCCCTTTGTGGGCAAACTTACCTACTTCCGGGTCTACTCGGGAGCGATGGAATCAGACTCCCGCATATTTAACGCCGCTCAGCGGGAGACAGAGCGCATCGGGCAAGTCTACGTACTACGGGGCAAGGAGCAATTCCCCGTGGATACGATACCTGCTGGCGATCTGGGCGCTGTGGCCAAACTTAGCGAGACCAAGACGGGCGACACTCTATGCGACAAGGATCATCCCCTGGAACTGCCCGGCATAGTCTTCCCGAGGCCGGTGTTTTCGGCTTGCATCGAACCCAAGACCAAGGCAGACCTGGACAAGATGGGCACCGCCTTGAAGCGACTGACGGAAGAAGACCCAACCCTGATTGTACATCGGGAACAGGACACCAATGAGATGATCATGTCGGGGATGGGTGAGTCCCACATCGACATCGCGGGGAAGCGACTGCGCGACAAGTTTGGCGTGGAGATCATCAGCAGTATACCAACAGTACCATACAAGGAAACTTTCACGAAGGTGGCTTCGGCTCAGGGCCGTCACAAGAAACAGACCGGCGGACACGGACAGTTCGGAGATGTCTTCTTGCGCCTCGATCCTCTGGAAAGAGGGGCCGGCTTCGAGTTCGGCAACGAGGTCTTCGGGGGATCAGTCCCCAGACAGTACTTCCCCGCCGTGGAGAAGGGCCTCCTGGAGTGTAAGGAGGACGGAATCCTGGCCGGATTCCCAACTGTGGACTTTCGAGGAGTGCTGTACGATGGCTCCTACCACGCGGTTGACTCCTCGGAAATCGCCTTCCGACTGGCAACGCGTACCGCGTTTAGAAACGCGGCGAAGGACGCTGGCCCGGTATTGCTGGAGCCGGTGATGAACGTGAGCGTCACCGTGCCCGAGCAGTTCATGGGCGACATCCTGGGAGACCTGAACACTCGCCGCGCGCGAGTTCAGGGTATGGAGCAAAAAAAGGGCAACGCCATCGTTACCGCACAGGCCCCCCTGGCGGAGCTGCAGCGCTACGCCACAGACCTGCGCGCCCTGACTCAGGGACGGGGCCTTTATACCATGGAGTTCTCGCATTACGACCAGGTACCCGCATACGAAGCAGAGAAGATCATCGAAAAGGCGAAGCAAGAAAAAGAGGCGGCAAGATAGCTTCTTGAGCCGGCCGAAGGATCTTCGGTCGAAGGATCTCCGTAAGCAACACTGACAGGGTAGGGGGACCGAGATGTTCCTCCTACCCTCTGCAATATCCACATCCCGCACCGAGTGGGCTGATACTGGAAAGGGGATGCCATTCCCATGGACCTTTCGACCGTCGTTCTGCCATCGGTGGTGGCTGCCGTCGTCCCCACGGTGATCTATGCGATCGTCGTCTGGTGGCTAGATCGCTATGAGAAAGAGCCCCTCTGGCTGCTCTCCGTGGCCTTCATCTGGGGGGCAGTGCCCGCTGTCGTCATCTCCTTCGTGCTGGAATCCTCACTGGGTATCTCCGAAATGGGCCTGAGCGAATTGCTGGGGAATCTCCTGGACGCCAGCGTCGTGGCTCCCATCATCGAGGAGTCTGCCAAGGCCCTGGCCTTGCTAGGCATCTACATCGTTGTGCGGCACGAGTTCGATGGGGTGCTGGATGGCATCGTCTATGGGGCCCTCATCGGCTTTGGCTTCGGTATGACGGAGAACGCCCTCTACTTCATGTCAAACGCGATGGAAGGCTCACCAATCGAGTGGAACTTCCTGGTTTTCATGCGCAGCATCGTCTTTGGCCTCAATCACGCCTTCTACACCAGCTTGACGGGCGCGGCCCTGGGTTACGCGCGGCTGTCCAGGAAGCGCTGGGAAAGATGGCTGGTACCCCTGATAGGGCTTTCGGCAGCGGTCTTCTTTCACACCGTGCACAATCTCTTCGCTACTCTGGCAGAGTATGTCTGTTTCTCCCTGGGCGTGAGCGTGCTGAGCCAAATGGGAGGACTCCTCATCCTGCTGGTGATCCTCATCCTGGCCTGGGGCGAGGAAAAGGAACAGATCGAGAAGCAATTGACCGAGGAGGTCACTGGTGGGGTAATCACTAAAAAGGAATACGCGATCATCGGCTCCTACCGCCGAAGGGTGGCTGCCTGGTGGAAAGCGCTGTCGGATTCCGGATGGCGGGCCGCGCGCCAGCAGGGGAGGCTCTTCAAGCTGGCCACGGAGCTGGCCTTCGCTAAACGCCGGCAGCAGAAACGGGGCGCCGACAGGAAGAGCGACGCGCGGATCGGGAAGTTGAGGATAGAGATCGAGCAACTGCATGTGGAGATGTATCCCGACGATGTGCGGGGGCCAGGGGGGAAAACAGAAGACGAAGGACGGAGGACGGGGGGGAGGACGAAGGACGGAGGACGGTGACATAGGACCGCATCCTGAGCCTGTCGAAGGATAGCCGGAGAATGGAATTCACCGGCTGAAGCTGAAAAGCCCCCTCAGGGGCTAGGGCAGAGATGATGACTGACAATGCCGGACCCGGTCCCAGTGAATGGAATTCACCGGCTGAAGCTGAAAAGCCCCCGCAGGGGCTGGGCCCTTTCCCGGAGCTAAAGCTCTCGGCTAAGAGAGCAAAGCCCTACGGGCTAAGAGTGCGCAGAGACTTCGGTTCGCCATGAGTACACCAATCGCCCAGCACAAGCTGAGTGCTGATCGCTGATAGCTGTCCTGGAGGTATACTATGAAGATTGCCATCCTATCGGACACGCACGACAACATCTGGACACTGGACGAAGTCCTGAAGCAATTGAATGGCATGGACGCGCTCCTTTTCTGCGGGGACTTCTGCGCGCCTTTCACGTTGGCCGCTATCGCCGAAGGCTTCCCGGGACCGGTCCACGCCGTCTTCGGGAATAACGACGGCGACAAGTGGCTCCTGACCAAGGTTGCCAACAAGGCCAGCAACGTTACCCTCCACGGCGCTTTCGCTTCGATCGAGCTAGGAGGCCGCAAGATCGCCCTCACCCACTACCCCGAGGTAGCCGCCGGAATAGCTTCCGGTGGCCTTTACGACCTCGTCTGCTACGGCCACGATCACACTCACGGGATCGAACGTGTGGGAGGTTGTCTGAAGGTGAATCCGGGCGAGGTCATGGGCCGCTTCGGGGTATCGTCCTACGCGGTGTATGATACTGAGACGGGCGAGGCCGAGATCGTCGAGGTGTAGAGAGCACTTTTAGTTCTTTGCCACGAATTACACGAATTGACACGAAAAAAGAGGGGTTAGTGAAATTCGTGGCTATCCGCCGTTACCAGCCCAAAGCCTCCAGCAGCGCGGCCCCACTCAGACCCTGATCGCGTGCCTCCGTCCATTCCAACACCGTGAACCACAGCCTGCGCTCGGAGTCGGGCGCTACGAACCTAAGCCCTACGTAGCCTGGCATCGGCCCGGGAGTCTCCTTCGGCGGGAAGCCATCCAGCACGGCCAGCACCTCCTCCGCCAGTGTGCCCAGCACCTCCAGATCACCCAGCCCGTCCACATTCAGGGTGACGTGGAAATCGGTCTCCTTGGCGGCGAAGTACCGCGCTTTGCCCGTCTTGGCGTCCATGCAGTCCCGCCGTAGGCTTCGGCATAGGCCTTCGCGCCTGCAATCCCAGCGCCCTCCAGCGCCGCCTGCACATCCTCGGATAGCTCCGGCAAGCCCTGGCGGCTCTCGACCCAGCCACAAGGAGCCGTCGGCTCAGCAGTAACAGCGTCGGTGTTTGGTGCGGGCGACGCTACACAGCCCCCCAGCACCAGACAGAGCACGGCAAAGTAGATTTTTTTGACCATGTCGCGCGCACCTCCTGAGTCACAGGTGCCCGGCACTTTTCCCCAGTGCCGGGCACCTAATGAGATTACAGCAGCGCTTCGCTGCAGACGATCCGCGGGATGGGCAACGTTTGCTCGCCTCGATCGGCCATGCCCTCGTAAGCTTTCTGCAAATCATAGTCAC
>JAKLPW010000231.1 GCA_022013675.1 Anaerolineae bacterium
ATAATGAGCTGGAACGCAAGCTGGCCGACTTCGTGGGCAAGGAGGCCGGATTGGTTTTCAGCACCGGCTATCAGACCAACCTGGGCGCCATTTCGGCGATCGTTGGGCGCGGAGACGTGGTCATCACCGACAGGGAAGACCACACCAGTATTGTGGATGGTTGCCGATTGTCATTCGGCCGGATGAAGCGCTTCCGCCACAATGACATGGCTCATCTAGAACGTGTCCTCAAGGGCTGCGACGATGTAGGCAAACTGGTGGTAGTGGATGGGGTCTTCAGCATGGGCGGTGACATCGCTCCCCTGTCGGACATCGTCCCCCTTTGCAAGAAGTATGGGGCCCGCCTGATGGTGGACGACGCCCACTCTGTGGGCGTTATGGGCGAGGGTGGTCGGGGAACGGCTTCTCACTTTGGGTGCACAGACGATGTAGATCTCATCATGTACACCTTCAGCAAATCCTTCGCCTCATTGGGAGGATTCATAGCCGGAGACGAGGATGTGATCCACTACATACAGCATACAGCTCGCTCCCTGATCTTCAGCGCCAGCATGCCGCCAGCTTGCGCGGCTACTGTGCTGGCGGCTCTGGAAGTGATGCAGGAGGAGCCAGAACGAATAGACCGGCTCCTAGAAATCGCTGCCAAGATGCGTAAGGGATTCACCGACATGGGCTACAACATAGGCAACAGCCAGACGCCCATAATCCCGGTGTTCGTCGGAGAAGATATAAAGACCTTCCAGTTCTGGAAAATACTCTTCGAGGAAGGCGTGTACGTCAATCCGATAGTGCCACCCGCCGTGCCGCCCAACCAGTCGCTCCTGCGAACCAGCTACATGGCCACTCACACCGACGAGCAGTTGAACTCCGTGCTGGAGGCCTTCGAGCGCATCGGTAAAAGGTTGGATCTGATCTAAGCCGTTCATCATCCTGCTTCACGAGACCCAGCCTGTCCAATTGGATAACGACCCGGCGCACCGCAGGGTGAAGGGACTTGCCAGCGTATGCGTCTTTCGCGGCTCCTTGGTAGTTAGCAAAAGGTGCCACGCATTGAGAAGCGTGGCACCTTTGTCGTTGGCGCGCTGGGCAGCCGGGTCACAGTCACTGGCTATGAATACAGGCGGAGGGGGTGGGATTCGAACCCACGGTGGGCGCAAGACCCACAACGGTTTTCGAGACCGCCCCGATCGTCCACTCTGGCACCCCTCCGGGCACATGAGATTATAACATAGAGAGGACGAAGTAGCAAAAGACGCTGAGTCCCTTGCAACACTCAACTTGAATTCTGCCAGCCTGTACTGTATACTACGAAGGAATCAAGAGATGGCACCAACTGGACTATCTTTGTAAGTAAGGAAGGAAGGAGGCAAATATGCGTTTACCCTCGAACTACCCCCGTATGGCCCTTGATGCACTTCTCCTCCGGGACTCTGCCTACACCGAGATGCGCGATGGCAACAAGCCTTTCGTCCGGGGAATGATCTTCATTGCCATTCTGGGAGTGGCCATCGCCCTTGCTGGTATCATGGGCCATCTCCTGGAATGGAGCGTGGCTCCCAATCTCTCTGCCATCAAGGAAACCGTCTGGGAGCATATCACCAAGATGCCCTGGTACGAAGGCTTCTCTGGCCCGCCTGCTGGCGTACTGGAGTCCATTCGCGATCAGTACGAGTACGGATGGCGCATCGCGAACTTCTTCGCCCTCAACCCCTGGAGAAGCGCTATGACCCTGATCAGCACGCCTCTGGGCCTGCTCGTGGGCTGGCTGATCTACGGGCTGTTGGCACATCTCTATAGCCGAATGCTTGGTGGAGAGGGGAGCTTCGCACAGACGTATGGCTGTGTCGCTTTGGCCACTTCAGCCCAGGCATTGCGATTAGCAAACCTCGTGCCCTACGTTCGCGTGGGAAGCATCGTGGCAGTATGGGGTTTGCTTTGCAACTTCTTGGCTCTCAAGGCCGCTCACAAGCTCAGCGGAGGCCGTGCCTTCTGGGCCGCCATCCTGCCAGTCGTTACCCTCTGGCTTCTCACACTGCTGCTGGCTGTCGCGATGGTTCTCATCTTCGGCTCCCTGCTACCGGGCATCGTAGAACAACTCACAGGAATGGGAGGTATACAATGATTAAGGAACTGCTGCGCACGGCACGAGGAGCATTACTTCTCGATGAAGAGACCTTCGCGAGATTCAAGACCTCCCACAACGTGTTCGCCCGAGGCGTTCTGCTCATAGTGGTAGTCTCACTCATCGTGAGCCTGGTCGGATCGGCCGTTCAACTCGTCGGGGGTCTGACAGCGCCACCATTCAGCGCGCAACGACGCTCCATCGAGCAGG
>JAKLPW010000232.1 GCA_022013675.1 Anaerolineae bacterium
CCAGTCTCAACCGGAACCAGCTCCCGGTTGGAACCTCCGCGGAGCGTTGGTAGCTCGGGCCATGGTGCATCTGCCAGGTATTCGATCCATGGAAGACCGGGTCGTACTGTAGCGCATCCCACTGTCCGCTCACGTGGGGAGTGGCGTAGGCCAGCTCGAAGTTGAGCACGTCGGCGACACGGAAGGCAACCCCCGAGTAGGCCCCTCCTTCGACGCCGATCAGCACCTCTACGCTGGCATCGGCCATTGATAGACCCGGAATCAGGGCCAGGCCGTTCTCCAGTCGCAGCGCCTGTCGCCCCTGCCAGGTGACGACCTCAGCTTGCTCCGCGTGAATTTCCAGGTCTGACAGATCGGTGAGGGTGTTTTCCAAGAGAGCACCGGGAACGTAAGGGCGAGGCATGCGGGCCAGGATCCAGGGGCGCAGTATAGAGGATCTCCGCATGCCTCGCCCCTACAGCAACGTCCCAATCTTACCACGCTTTGCCCATATATTCAAGCAACGGTGGAAGGCGCGGGGCTGAGAGGGCAGACACCATTCGGCTTCGCTCCCTTCGACTAGGCTCAGGACGGGCAGGGCTGGCGCTGGTCTGCCACTAATGGATGGGCAGGCGCAGGGGCGCACCGGCGTATGCGCCCCCAATCGTATCACGCTCCAGACCCCGTAGCCTAGCCCCTCGTGGGCGGCTTGTAGGCGTGGAGTTAGGAGGGTTCAGCACCCTCGGTCGGATCGTGTTGGGTACTGCCACGCGTGCGAACACACGGGTTCGCCCCTGCACACGAGAGGCTCCGTTCTCAACCGGTGGCCAAGATCTCGGCCGCCAAGGCTATCTGCCCCTCGCTCACCAGCTTCCAGACGCCCCTCTCAACGTCGACAGCAGGATGGCCATCAGAGGCGAAATCCTCACTGGCGATTCGCCGGCAGAACCGCACCAGCGGTTGTAGCAGGCTTCGTTGTGCGGACTGATGCAAATGGCCGTCTCCTTCGCGCCCTTCTTGATATCATGGAACAGAGTACGTGTGGCCGATGTCCAAATCTTGAGTAGCTTGTTGTCCAGAATCACGTATCGGGAAGGATCGAGGAACATCCTGATCTTGGAGACGAAGGGCATCATGGAGAACTGGAGAAGGCCAGCGCTGCATCACCTAGCGATGGCTTCGCAAGACCTCCTGGACTATGGTTTGAGCGTAGTCCGGCTGCTGGCGGAAGTAGACGTGGATGCCGTTGAATGCCTCTATGGGAGAAATGCCTACCTGCTTGCTCAACTTTTCGAACCCGGTCTGGGAGATGATATACGAGTGCAGGGCCACGTCCTTTCGGCCCGAGTCGCCGTTGAGCTTGTGCTGGTAATCCTTGATGGTGCGGTGGAACTGTACCTTGGGGTTGACGGTCAGGTCGCCGCCCATGATGAGACCGTGGGGATCGATGAAGACGATGTCCTGGTAGTCGTCGCCCTTGAGCCACATGATGAAATCGGGGAAGAACCTTTCGCCGTCCACCAGAAAGCCCACACCGTGACCCCGGCTCTGGTTGCGCAGCAGGAATATCTCACAGCCGGAAGCCTCCAGCAACGCTTGGGCAGACTCGGTGGCAGCGTAGTCCCTCAGTTTGCGCACCAGGTCGACCTCACCGTCATTGAGGCCCGGGGGCTCGTACACGACCAGGGGGTCATCGGCATGGTCCTCAGCGAGCAAGGGCAGGTAGAGATGCCGGTCGAAATGGACCCTTGGCGGTGAGCCGTCATCTCGATCATAGAGATCGTCCCCTTCCAGCATCTCTCGGAGTGTCTGCAAGAACTGCGTGGACGAGCGCTTCACGCGGGCCTCGTAGTGATCTAGTAGGTTCTCATCCTGATCATCCAGCAACCGGTCGGCCAGTTGCTCGTGCTCCCAGCGGCGGTGGGCCTGAGTGTAGAAACCCTGGACGTACTTGCGCAGCAGCATGATGGCGATCTGCTGCAGCCGGGCGAGGTCGGTGAAGCTGCTCACCCTCAGCAGTTCAGGCTGGCACAGAAGCTCATAGCAGCCTTGATCAAGGACCTGGAGCAGGGTATCACGATCAATCACCAGGTTGTGGTAGTCGCGCTCGGCCTGGAAGCTCCAGACCTGGCTATAGATCCGCTCCCAATCCAGGATGGAAAGCCCTTCAGGCGAGAGGCCATGCTGCTGGTCGGGTAGCAGGCCCTCTGGCTGCTCGGCGATGCTTCCTTGCGACGTGAGCTTGCCAACGATGGGCCTTAAGTCCAGCGTAGGGCGGATTCCGGGATCGAGAGCCAGAGGAAAGCGCACGGCGTCCTGGAAGGAACCTCGGATACGGGGGCGAACGACCAGCAAGCCCTTGCCGTGGAAGTCGGCGGCCCGGCGAGTGGTGATGAATACGGTCTCACGCTCGCCGGTATGGATGCCTTCCTGGGAGAGGTAGTCACGGAATTGGGCCATGTAGCGGGCCCGCACACCGAAGATGCTGAGTGTCTCCAACAAAGTGAGATTCTCGGGGTGCTGCCCCTCCAGGCTGGAGGAGCGCTTCAGAGAGCGGCCCTGGCCCAGGAGGCGCACACCGCGCCCGAAGAGCTGAATGATCTGGGGGCCCTCGCCCTTGCCGATGTTCATCAAACCCATGGTGGAGACGCGCCAGGAGTCCCAACCTTCGATGAACTTCTTGGAACCCAGCAGGATGTTGATGCCTGACTTAGTGCTGTTGATCTCCTGGAACAGGGAGCCGCTGAACTGTTCCTCCTCGACGGGCAGGTTCGGTAGCTTCTCGGCTGCCAGGCGCAGGAAATGGGCGGCGTCACCGATGTTGATCAGCCCGAAGAAACGCTCACCAGCACCGGCCCATAGGGCGATCTCTCCCTCAGCGGACTTGAGGTCTACCAGATGCAGGCTGCCGCTGGCGCCTGCGTGAAAGATGCGCTGGAGTAAGTCCTTATAGATGGCCTGACCGTCCAGGCCCGCCTGTCGCAGAGTGCGGAAGGCGCTGGCGAAGAGATCGCTGTCATCCTCGCGAGACAGACCGGCCCTGCCGCTCAGTATGTCATCAATGGCTCGCGGAACCCAGCCGCCCTCATTGCGCAGCACCTCTTGCAGGAAGAGGACCAGGTCCTGCACGTCAGACAGGCTCTCCTTGTCAGGCTTGGACAACTGAGATCTGGTCTTGCCTGCCGTCACGCTATGGCCGACGAAGATAAGCAGCGGGCGGGCCACGTTGTAATCGCGGAAGAAGGTGCGCTCGTCGCGGGTGTAGGTGCGAGCCTGCTCGTAGAAGGTCAGAAGGTTGGCCAACAGGTAGCGGCTGGTGAGGTTGGGGTCCAGGTCTTGCTCCAAATTGAGGATGCGGTAGTCCTTGCCGTAGCCGTCGCTGTAGAAGCGCGGGTATGAATAGTCGAAGAGAATGGCGCGCCCGTACTCCTCCTCGATCTCCGTTCCGGCCCCACCGATGCCCTGGCCGAAGGTGGCGCTATACTCGAAGGTGAAGCCCTCGCGGGCCAGGGCCTCGCGGCGACTGCGCCAGGCCTGGGCCTCAGTGCTAGCACCCTTGTGACCCTCGTCCACCAGCACCAGGTTGCGGCCCTCGAAGCTGGAAACGGCGATGCTCTCCCCGCCGCCGCTCTTTTCCTCCACCAGCTTGTGAATCTCGATCACCTTCACCATGCCGGGATCGGCGACGAAGAGGTCGCTGCTGGAGGCACTGAAGTGCTGGCAGGTGATGCCGCTCTTACGCAGCTCGGCCATGTGCTGCTGCGACATGCCTTCGCCGGTGGTCACCAGCAGGATGTTGTCGAAGTGATTGGGCCGGTAGTGGAGGTACTGGTAGTAGTTGATGTGCATCAGCAGGGTCTTGCCGCTGCCGGTGGCCATCCAGAAGGCCAGCTTATTGAGGTCGGCTAGCGAAAAGGAGGGAAAGTCGCTGCGCTTGCGCTTGTCACGGTTGCAGCGCTCGACGAAGGCGTTCAAGTCGATCAGGAACTCCTCGGGCTCTCGGGTGGCACGACAGAGGTAGTGCTCGGTCATCAGGGCAGCCAGTATCTGGAAGTACTTGAACATGATGGGCTCGCTGCGACCGGCGTTCAACCGCTGGGTGTGCCACCGCACGTTCTGGTCGTAGTCCAGAAGCTGTTCGAGACTGATACCCCGGACCAGTCCCTGGAGCACATTGGCCACGTAGCTGCGGCCTTCGGGCGTGTAGCCCTCGGCCAACTGTTCCAGCGAGTCGTAGAAGCGCCTAACGCTGTCGGGGTCGAGAACGTCCTCCACGCCGAAGACATGGCGGAAGTAGGCCACCAGGGCCAGGCGGCGCTCGAAGCGTTCCAGGGTACTACCGGCCACGGGCTGCCTCCCACTCCGGCTCCATCCTCTGCCGGAAGGTGATCTCCAGGGGCTGAGCGCCCCGGATGTAGCATGGGCCGTTGACGTAGACGCGATCCACCGGCTCCGGCAGCAGCACCTCGTTGGCCCAATCGGCTTCCGCTTCCAGGTCCAGGCCCTGGGTGTTGCGCCAGATCACCACCGTCTGCTCGATACCGCCGTCACTGCGCACCTCCCCACGGCTGACGACGTAAGTGCGCTCCTGGTGGCGCAGATGCTCCAGCTTGCGCACCCGCAGGCCGATCAGGTAGTGGAAGGTCTCCACCAGATCGACTGGCTCCCACTGCGGACTCTCGTGCCCGCGCTGGATCTTGAG
>JAKLPW010000233.1 GCA_022013675.1 Anaerolineae bacterium
CTTGCCGGAGCGGTTGCGGGTGGTCATCGTCGCCCGGTATGGCCTGGAGGGAAGAGATCCTGCTATCTACCGTCAGATCGGGGCCACTCTGGGGATCAGCGGCGAACGAGCTCGCCAACTTCACACCGAGGCCCTCGTCTGCGAGGCCTTCGTCTGGCTGCGCCACCCAGCCCACTCCCAGACCCTACGCAGTCTCCTGGGCCGCCACACCATCGCCGACTATCAGCTTGCTGATGACTTGGCGCAGCGCTGGCTTCATCGGAGAGGAGGGCGACGTGGCCGCTAACCTCACCGCCGTCGAGAGCCGTGCCCAGGATGCCACCTTCGTAGCCCAATGCAGTCAGACGAGGGCCTGCAAGACCGCCTGCTCATACGCGGCTACGATGACAAAGGCCGCCCTATCTGCCCCTACGGCTATGCCCTCAAGGCCAACGGCTTCGACTTCGACCGGCGACGACACAAATGGCTCTGCGCTCACTCCTGCCGCAACGGTGCTACCCCTCTCGTTCACGTCGAAGGCACGACCTACCCGCCCGAAGAATGCCCCTACCTGGGCACTGACCACCCCCACGGCCAGATTGTCAACGTCGGTGAGCGTTTCAAGAATAACTCCATCCGATTGGTGCGGGACCTCCCCGTGGGCACCCTGGCCTGGAGACGCCTCTACCACCGCGCTCGCAACGCCGTCGAGGGACGAAATGCCACCTTCCAAGCGTGCGGCCTCAAGCGACTGCCCTTCTACGGTAATCCCCGAAACAAGGCCCTTGTCTTCCAGGCCGATGTCTGGCTCAACCTGAGTACTATGGCCCGGCTGGTGCTAGAAGCCACCGCCGCCACAAGCAGCACTTGACGTTAGCTCTACCCCATATCTTTTGACAGGCCTCGTGAATGCCCCTCGCGTGGCCCGTTATCCCCTGCCTGCCCCTTGGATTCTTGGCCGCCTGTGCCTTCTGCCAGTACGCCACTGGATTGCATTCTGCCCCTGCCGCCATTGCCAGCAGGCTCCTTCCAGCTTCTACTTCGTTTTACCAACGGAGCGCTGGTAGCTCTTACGGCGCGTGGGATGGGGGGTAGTGCGATTGATCGCGTTTCGCGTGGCAGACGAGTGACTTATTGGCCGGATCGCCACTGGGTTCACCAGTATCCGAGGGGCGGTTTCCACGTCTAGAAGTTAGGTGCTGAGAAGGATGCAGCGTGTGAGAATGATACGACCTTCTGCGTACTTGGCTGGTCACTGGAGCTAGGACTACTCGTTTTCAAGTTGTTGTTATATGATATTAGTTGAAATGATTTGACGGAACTAGCTGTCCGTGGTAACATAGCAGCCGGAAAAGGTGAAATGAATGATAGGCTATGAGCACTTCGTGTGGCATATCCTCCAATAGCAATGCTGTCCCCCCGGTCTTGCCAGCAGGTTCGCCGCACAGGGACTTCTCTTGCGAAGCGCCTTTACCCGTGCACGCGGTTTGACATTTGTACAATCTATGCTTGAGGAGGCAACCTATGTCAGAAGGTTCCACGATTCACGTTTTGTTCGTCTTGACGGTAGTAGTCGTATTGGGATCGCTGGTTCTGGTGCCCATCGCCCAGGGCGATGGGCCTCTATACACGATGACGGAGCGCTTTGGCGTGGGATTGAGCGGCAATGTGCCTTACTCTATCTCCGACTATGATCTATCTGGCTTCCGCATTGGCTGGTATTCGGACTGGCGCTTCACTGCGTATCCTGATCGTCCTGACGGAATCGAGTACGTTCAGCTTGTTGGCGTCCGAGAGGGGAATCTGGGTGGCAGCCCAGCCGCTATTGCTGCGGTCGCTAGTGCCAATCCGGGCGCGCTATGGATAATTGGCAACGAACCGGAGAACATTTGGCAGGGGCATTGCACTCCCGCACAGTATGCCACAGCCTACAATCAGGCTTACACGATGATAAAAGGGGCCGATCCCACAGCTCGAGTCGCTGTCGGCGGCGTCACTGAGCCTACTCCTCTGCGGCTGGAGTGGCTCGAACAGGTACTCGCTTCTTACAATACTCAGTTCGGCGTCGATATGAGGTCTCACATTGACGTGTGGACCATACACATACAGATCACGCCAGAGCGGAGGGGAAGCTGGGGCGCAGAGATTCCGGTCGGACTCCCCGACAACGTGGGGGAGACGTTCGGCATGACCATAGGCCATTACACTGCTAACGCCGACGTGAACATCCTCAAGCAACTGGTCTACGATTTCTGCGAGTGGATGGTGGATCAGGGGGAGAGAGACAAAGAGCTGATCATATCAGAGTATGGGGTCTTGTTCCCATCGGATATGCTGGATGCTCAGAATCCGGCCAACGGCGATCAGATGGTCATCGACTTCATGCTTGGATCCTTCGACTTCTTCCTCTCGGCGAAGGACGATGTGCTGGGAATGGCCAGTGACGAGGGGCGGCTGGTGCAGCGTTGGCTCTGGTACAGTCTCAATGGGCAGCCATTCCCCGCTCCAGGGGGTTTCAACGGCTCACTGTTCGAATGGGATGATCCGACCCAGCCCACCATCTTTGGTGAAGCATACCGGGACTACATCTTCAGACCATTCAAGGCTTTCTTGCCTGTGACCTACAAGCCGTGATGGGGCTGTCGCCGCTGTCGTGGAACTAGTGCATTGTCAAGCGTCAGTTGACGGGTTGTCATTCTGAGCTAGAGCGTAGCGGAAGCGAAGAATCCCGTTGTTTGCACAGCAGAATGCATGTTCAACGAGAACGAGATTCTTCGCTCCCTTTGGCCGCTCAGAATGACAGGTCATCAATACAGCCTTAACAGACCACTAGCCCTAACTGATAAATCGAGAAGCTCAGGACTGGAACCCTTTATGGGGACACTGTCCTGAGCTTCTTCATTTGCTGGCTATGAGCTATCAGC
>JAKLPW010000234.1 GCA_022013675.1 Anaerolineae bacterium
CTCCTGTGACCATAGATGATCTTGCCAAGGCAATTGGGACAGAACCAGAATTGGTGTCGGAATCGCTGGATTGCCTCGCTGACCAGTACGCGAGCAGAGGGTTCCGTGTTCAGAGATCCGGAAACCGGGTACAATTGATCACGGCTCCAGAGGTAGCTTCCTACGTCGAAGAGTTCCTGGGCGTGGTCAGTTCTGGTAAGCTCTCTAGCGCGGCCCTGGAAACCCTGGCCATCATCGCCTACAATCAGCCTGTGACACGGGCCCAGGTCGAGTCCATACGTGGCGTGAACTGTGATGGGGTCCTGCGCATGCTAGTCGCACATGATCTCATACACATCGTCGGCCGACTAGAGCAAGCGGGGCGACCACTGATCTATGAGACGACCTTCGCCTTTCTGGAGCACTTTGGGCTCCACAGTCTGGGCGAGCTACCTCCGCTGGACCTGGAAAATGTCGATAACGGGATAGTCCCTATCAATCCTTGATGGTACTCGACATAACTCTAGGCAACGCCCGGCAAGCGTCTGGCTTGCGGCTCTGTCACTTCCTCTGGATCAGTGAACTTCTCCGGTTCTCCCTCTTCTGGCAGTTTGAGGGAGATGATCTTGGATGTACCATCCTCTCCCATAGACGCCCCGTAGATGGTTTGGGCCGAATTGATGGTCAGCCGGTTGTGAGTGATGACAATGAATTGTGTTTCCTGGGCCAAATCCTGAAGAACATCGCGGAAACGTCCCACGTTGGCTTCGTCCAGCATGGCATCTACTTCATCCAGGATACAGAAGGGTAGGGGGTTGACTTTCAGCAGCGCAAAGAGAAGCGCCGTGGCCGTGAGCGAACGCTGCCCACCCGACAGGAGCGATAGGTTTTGGGAGCGCTGGCCGGGTGGCCTCGCGATGATGTCAATACCAGAATTGGCTATGTCTTCGGGGTCGGTGAGGATCAGCTTGGCGGTTCCTCCTCTGAAAAGTTGGCCAAAGTAGTGCTTGAACTCCATGGCAACAGCCGTAAAAGTAGACTGCAGATCCGTCTCGATGGTCTCGTCCAGTTCGGCTATGACCTCGTGCAGCGCATTGACTGCGTTCTCCAGGTCTTCTGATTGCGTAGTCAGGAAGTTGTAGCGCTGTAGTGCTTCCGCGTGCTCGTCGGGAGCATTGGGGTTGATGGGACTGAGACGCTTTAGTTGAGCCTTGAGATTCTGGACTTCTTGCTCCAATCCTACGGGTAAGCTGGATGTGACTGGCAAGACAACGGAGTCCCCCCCCATCTCAAGCCTGAGCTGGTGGGAGAGGTCCGATGGAATCGTTACAGGGCCGAGTTCCTCTTCGATCTGTCGAGCCAGTCCCTTCAGAGTGTCTTGCAGCCGGGCTTCGTCTAGTGAGAGCCGGCTTAGCTGGGACTCCAGTTGCCGTAGATATTCTCGGGCCTTTCGCTCCTCGGTTGTTCCCTGACTGTGGGCACGCTCCAGCGCTTCGATATCGGCTTCGGCGGGCCCGGTGTTTTGGCGCACGGACTCCAGACGTTGCGATAGTTGCTCCATATTGGCATTCAGCGTTCTGGACTCGACGGCAAGGGCAGCACATTCGCTCTCGAGGTGGCTGGTCTGTCCTCGTTTCGATTGGACTTGTTTCTCCAGTTGAGTCAGGTTGGCGCGATGACTTTCCAATAGATCCAGTTGACTTCTTCGTGACCGCTGAGTGACTGCCAATGTTGTTTCTAGCTGGGCAATGCGTTGCCTCAGATCTGTGTCGGAGAGGACGCTGAGTTGCTGTTTGAGGGCCGCAATCCTCTCGCTGTGTTCTGCCCGTTTCTCCTCGCTACTCTTGATCTGAGTCTGAAGGTCCTCCGCATGTTGCCGGTTGGAGATCAACTCGTTCTCCAGTTTCCCGATCACGCTCTCATGCCATTCGATTTCTCCGCTGATCGCCGCGTGCTCCTTCTGCAGTTTTGCTCTTTCCGCTTCTCGCTC
>JAKLPW010000235.1 GCA_022013675.1 Anaerolineae bacterium
AGGCATGTTTCGATCCGGTGGGTGACGGGAACTGGGTCTTCGATCCCTCCCTGGTGGGTCAGTCATACGATACCGCTGAGGACATCATGGAACGTCCCCATTCCCGACGCACAGACGTCTTCAAGTACCAGGTCTTTCGGTACTCCGGATTCTGAAAGGCAAAGTAGATGGCGAAGTGGCTCAAACCGACCGTAGACACCAAATTCGCAATAGATATGCGCTGGTGGGAGCGAAAAGGTAGCAATTTTCGCTCGCACCTCAGGGATGCACTATGTCCGGAGTGTCGTGAAGCCTTCCAGTCTTTACAGAAAGCTGGAGATACGGATTGGGTGGATCCTAGGACTGGAGAGGTGACCAGACAGGACGCACTATGGTACAGCCTGCGAACCTGCTGTAGCCTCAAACCAGGCTATATTGGGCCCGATACAGCGATCATCCAGAGCGTTTTCCGCACATTCCTATCCAATGGGAATCAGCCTCTCACAACGAACGAACTCTATGAGAGAATTGACAGACGTCCTCCAGAGATACTACTGCGTATTCTTACCAAGGGACAGCTACACCTGGGCATACGACCGGTCTCCTCTTCAGATGATGACTAGAACAGAGTCTTTCTCTCCCGACCAAGACCTAGCCTTCTGGCAGGATTTTGCTGCGACCCCGATCGAGCCTTCTCCCCATTAGTTCAAAGCGCGATCGATGCCTCTGTGATGAGTTCTCTACCGGCTAAGGAGTGATCAACTTGAAGCTTTCCATCATCATGCCCGTATACGATGAAGTGAACACCATTCGTGCCATCCTAGAACAAGTGCGAGCCGTTCCCATTGAGAAAGAGATCATCATTGTGGATGATGGATCCACCGATGGAACGCGAGACATCCTGCGCCAAGAAATGGAGCACGACGATACCCGCGTCTTCTTCCACGCTGAGAACCAGGGCAAAGGAGCCGCCGTGCGCACCGGCATCGCTGCGGCCACAGGCAACATCATCTTGATACAGGACGCTGATCTGGAGTATGACCCTCGCGATTATCCGGCGCTCCTGGCACCCATAGAAGAAGGAAGAGCGAAGGTAGTGTACGGCTCCCGATTCCTGGGCGGACCGCGCAAGACGATGCTCTTTTGGCACGCTGTGGGAAACAAATTGCTCACCCTGGTAACCAATGTCCTCTACGACACCATTCTGAGCGATATGGAGACCGGCTACAAGGTCTTCGCCGCGGAGGTAATCAAGCCACTCCCCCTTCGGGCCAAGCGCTTCGAGCTGGAGCCAGAAGTAACCGCGAAGGTCCTCAAACGGGGATACCGAATCTACGAGGTGCCCATCTCTTACACCGGGCGCGAGTTTAGTGAGGGGAAAAAGATCACCTGGAGGGATGGTTTCATTGCCCTCTGGACGTTGTTCAAATATCGCTTCGTGGACTAGGAGTAGAGGCGGCGATGCAGCACGCGCGTAGTTGGAAACGTTGGGCCTGGATAGCGCTTCCCGTGCTGCTCATTATTACCTTCTGGCCCGCAGTGACCCTACGAGAGATCTTCTACTTCGGCGACATATACCGCCACTTCTACCCCCTGCGAGTGGCCTATGCACGGACACTGGCGGAGGGACGCTTGCCCCTCTGGACATCCAGCCTTGTAGCAGGCTACCCCCTTCTAGCCGAAGGGCAGATAGGCGCCCTCTATCCGCCCAATATCATCCTCTGCTCTTTGCTGCCTGTGGAGGTAGCACTGAACGTCTCCATCCTCACGCACTTCTTGCTAGCCGGTGTGGGTATGTACCTCTTCTGCAGATCGTTAAGCCTGCATCGGGGGCCATCCCTCACTGGCGGGATCGTCTTCATGATGGGAGGATTCCTGGTAGCCCATCTGAATCACATCAGCATACTATCGGTGGCTGCGTGGCTCCCCTACTTGATGCTGGCTGGTCGTCATACGCTAGATACATACACCTCCACACGCGGAAGCAATCCGAAGTTGGCCAGTGAGTCCCGGCGCATTACCTGGACGATCATCCTTGCCCTGCTGGTGGCACTGCAGTTCCTGGCCGGGCATCCCCAGATTTCACTACTTAACATCCTGCTCCTTGGGGCCTACGTTCTGCATGAGAGCGCAAGCATAGGAAAGGACCACATCCCCGGCGCAAGCCCTAAGGGATGCGTGGAGCTTCTGCGCCGACTGCGGCTCGTCTGGCCCGTGGGTCTAGCGCTGCTGATGGGCACAGCAATAGCAGCTCCCCAATTGCTTCCAAGCTACGAGTTGACTGGCCTGTCCCAACGAGCCGGTGGTCTTGAAGGGGACTATTTCACATCCTTCTCACTCCACCCTTTCTACCTGGCAACGCTGCTGGCACCCTTCGTGCGCGGCAATCCCTATCCTGACACATCGGTGGAGCTCATCGGTTACGTCGGCATCTTGCCTCTGGCGCTGGCACTGGTGGCTCCCATCCTGAATCGCAGGGGGACAAGATACGAGGATCATCCCACACGTTTCTGGGTGATTCTGATTCTGCTGGCCCTCTTTCTGGCATTCGGACGTTGGAATCCCCTCTATCGCTATCTGGCCTATATACCGATCCTGAATCTCTTCCGCGTGCCCGCACGCTTTCTCTACTTCTTCGCCTACGGATGCTCTGTCTTGGCCGCCATAGGACTGGAAGGACTAGGCGCGAGGGCGAGAGCTGAGGAATCGCCGGGTCGCCCGGACTACGTAGCGCTGGGGGTATTCGCCTCCGGGCTGAGTGGAGCGGCGATAATCGTGGCCAAAACCTCTTCGGTGGATGAGCTTGTTCGGCTATGGTACTATCTTCCGGTCCTCTTCGCGTTCCTCTCCTCGTCGCTTCTGCTGCTAGGTTGGAAAGGACGCCTGCGGCGCTCAACGCTCGTCGCTCTAGCCCTTCTGCTGGTAATGGTGGATCTCTATGCTTTCAACTCTGTCTACGGAGCCACCTACAATGACACTATGCCTCGCCAGCATTTCCAGCAGTCTCCACAAGTACTGGAGTACCTGGCACAGGATACGGCTACCTATCGAGTGTATACCCACGAAGAGATACTGCCAGTGCTATCGGTCATGCGCGAGTCTCTATACCCCAATCTCTCCCTGCTGCACGACGTCCAGAGTGCCAACGGCTACCTTCCTCTTTTCCCTGGCCGTTACCATACATACGTGGACGGCTTGACCGCGCGCCGACTGGACTTGCTGAACGTACGCTACTTCATGATCCCCCAACTCCTGCCTGTGGACGAGCGCACGGAGCTCTACGACCTTGAGGACCCCTTCGCACCGACACTAGTGGGACGTGCCGTACACATTCCCCCGATGCGCATAGCTTCCATTACGATTGAGTCCTACATGAGCCACTCAGTGGACATCGCTCATGGAGAAGTAGTGGCGCAGATATGGCTGGTAGATATGGAAGGAAACGCCACGCTGCTTCCTCTACGAGCCGGACACGATACGGCGGAGTGGGCCTACGAACGGACCGATGTACTCGAGCACATCCGACATGCCAAGGCCCCTGTGACACGAAGCTGGCCAGCCTGGTCGGGATTCCCTCCGGAGCCACACATCGGCAACACCTACGCCGTGACTTATCAACTTCAAGAGATAGGAGAAACCGACGCGTACTCCGATGAGCAGACAGACTACACCCTGATCAAAGAGATTCGGGTGGAGCCCAGGGTACCGGTAGCTTATCTTCGAGTAGAGCGCATTCTATTGGAGGACGAGCATGGCCAGGTTCACCTCTTGTCACACCTCATCGGAGAGGGCGACCACACACTGGTCTATCGCAGTCAAGATGTAGCCATCTACCGCGTCCACGATCATCTCCCCAGAGCCTGGCTGGTTCACCAGGCCCGAGTGATTCCCAACGACGAAGAACTGCTGGCAGCACTGGACGGCGAGGACTTCGATCCCTGGCGAGAAGTACTGCTGAGCACCGGAAAACCGCTGGACGCGGAAAGCAACCCCGAGGACGACAGAGTCGCGATACATGAGTATCAGGATCAACGCGTGGTCATTGAGGTCAGTACTGATAGCCAGGCCTACCTGGTGCTGGCAGATGCCTTCCACCCCGGGTGGGAAGTGAGAGTACGCACCAACAGCAATGCAGCCAGCACTGAGGAGAAGGGGGTCATTCAGCGCGCGAACTACCTCTTCCGTGCCGTAGCCCTACCACCCGGCGAACACATCGTCGAATTCTGCTATCGCCCGCGCTCTTTCCATCTTGGACTGCTCATCAGTGGGACTACTCTGGCCCTGATGATAGGTTTTCTCATTTGGACCGCAACAGTATCAAGTAACACTTCGGAAACCTGTCGTGCGCAGAAGACGTAGTTGGTTCTATGCAGTTCTAACCCAGATTGTAGACAACTTGTAAACAACTGCTGGCTCTCCGTAGCCTTTCAGAGTCTGGTAAGTGGATTTGCCCGATATGCCAGGGTGTGCTATAATCCTTGTGCAATTCGCTAACTGGTGTGTCCCGAAACAAGGGAAAGGAATCTGGGAAATGGCTCTGATAAAGAGCGAAAAGGACACTCTCATCGAAGAGTATCGAGTCCATTCGAAGGATACGGGCTCTGCCGAGGTACAGATCGCGCTGCTCACGACGCAGATCTCTCGCCTTACTGAGCACCTGAAGATCCACAAGCATGATGAGCACTCGCGACGAGGCCTCCTGAAGATGGTAGGTCGGCGGCGGCGGCATCTAGCCTATCTTCGAAAGCAAGATGTGGAACGCTACCAGGTAATCCTTGCGCGTCTTGGCCTGCGGAAATGAGCACGCTCGGCGTTGGCGAGTGAGGAGTCGAATGGACGAGTAGATGGAGTTCTTATCCCGCCGTCTACTCGTTTGCTTTTGCCACCGGGTTGTGCAGCGTATCGGAAAGGAGGACGAAGGGCTGCACCCTGGAGCGAGGGATAGTAGTAAGTCAACCATATAGCATAGGAAAGCGGGTGGGTGGCCCAGGTATTGGGGATTGGGCCGGAGCTCCTCCGACGCAATCCCCAGTCCCTGGCCCGTCGTTCCCGCTTCAGAAAGAGGTTACAACATGAATAAGGTCTATACGGCAACCCTGGGCAAGTCATCGATCACGTTGGAAACAGGGAAGTTGGCCGGTCAGGCTGGCGGGGCTGTCCTGGTACGAGATGGCGACACCGTCGTTTTGGTCACAGCAACAGTATCTCCAGAGCCCCGTGAGGGTGTCGATTTCCTACCTTTGAGCGTGGACTACGAGGAGCGCATGTACGCTGCCGGCAAGATTCCCGGCGGGTTCTTCAAGCGTGAAGGAAGACCCAGCGAAGCAAGCATTCTCCTGTGTCGTCTGACAGATCGACCGCTGCGACCACTGTTTCCCAAAGATTTTCGTAACAGCGTACAGATCATCATAACCGCTCTTTCCGCTGACCAAGAGCACTACCTAGACATACTGTCCATCATCGGTGCGTCTGCGTCCCTAATGATATCCGATGCTCCCCTGGAAGCCCCTGTGGGCGCGATCAGAGTGGGGTACGTTGAAGGAGAGTTCATCCTCAATCCCACCGCATCGGAGATGGAGCAGAGCCTGCTCGATTTGCGCTTGGCTGGTACAGCGGAGGCCGTTACCATGGTGGAGGCCAGTGCGCAGGAGGTCTCAGAGGAGATAATGCTGGAAGCCCTCCAACGAGGTCACGCTGCTATACAGGAAGTCATCCGCATCCAGCATAAGATGCGCGACGAAATCGGCAAACCAAAGATAGAGTTCACACCGGTCATCTTTGATGAAGCGATTGTGAAAGCTGTCTCCTCGCTCGTGGGCGATCGTCTCTTCCCAGCAGTTTTGAATGCTGGCAGCAAGAAAGCCAGCGACGATGCCCGACGCACCTTGCGTGCGGAGGCTATTGAAGCTCTGGCTGAGACCTACGAAGAGGCCGATGTCAAGAAAGCCTTCGAAAAGGTCTTCACACAGGTGGTCCGGAAGAAGATCCTTACAGATGGGATACGCGCCGATGGTCGAGACCTCATCACCGTTCGGCCTATCAGTTGCGAAACAGGGCTTCTGCCACGGGCACACGGGTCAGGGCTCTTCTCACGAGGAGAGACACAGGTACTCACCATCGCCACTCTTGGCACCGGTAGAGATGAGCAGACCATTGATGGCCTAGGCACTCGGAGCTCCAAGAGATTCATGCATCACTACAACTTCCCACCCTATAGCACCGGAGAAGTTAGATTCTTGAGAGGTCCGAAACGGCGGGAGATTGGTCATGGAGCTCTGGGAGAGAAAGCTCTTCAACCTGTACTCCCCGACGAGGAGAGCTTCCCCTATACTATCCGGCTGGTGTCGGAAGTCATGTCGTCCAACGGCTCTACATCCCAGGCCAGCATATGTGCAAGCACCCTGGCACTCATGGACACAGGGGTTCCCATCAGCGCCCCAGTGGCAGGAATTGCCATGGGGCTCATCAAGGAAGGGACCGACTACGCCATTCTCACCGACATCCTAGGCATGGAAGATAATCTAGGAGACATGGATTTCAAGGTCGCTGGGACGAAGGACGGCATCACAGCCCTCCAGATGGACATCAAAGTCAAAGGCATTGATCAAAGTATCATGAGTGAAGCGCTGGCTCAGGCCCACGAGGCCCGCTTGTCAATCCTTGACAAGATGCAAGCAGTGATTAGCGAGCCCCGGTCAGAGCTATCGCTCCACGCTCCCCGAATCACCATCATCAAAGTCAATCCGTCGAAAATCGGCAAGATCATCGGCCCTGGTGGAAAGACGATTCGACACATAACCGAGGTGACAGGGGTTAGTATAGACGTAGAGGACGATGGCTCGGTGCATATCGCTTCCGCTGACGGCAGCGCTAGTAGCCAGGCTGAGCAGATGATCCGCGAACTCACCGAGGAGCCTGAAGTTGGCAAGATATACAATGGCAAGGTAGTGCGCACCACCGACTTCGGTGCCTTCGTAGAGATCTTGCCCGGTCAGGATGGCCTGGTGCATATCTCCCAACTGGCCGAACAGCGTGTCCGCACTGTCGAGGATGTGTGCCGCGTAGGCGACGAGATCATGGTCATGGTGATCGACGTCAGTCCCGATGGAAAGGTCAAGCTCTCACGACAAGCGGTTCTGGCAGGGTGGACCGCCAAAGAGGCCCGAGACCGGGATCGCCGCCCCAGTGGCCCCCGAAGTGGCTCGGGTTCTTCTCGAGAGCGACGTCCGTCTCGCTCCTCTGACAAGAACGATAAGCGCAGTCGCTAGAGTGAGCAGGGCAGGCTGAGAAGCCTGCCCTGCTCTTGAGCAATCGCGCCCAAACAGCCAACAATAGCCCATGAGGTAGTTCCCATGCAACAGATGTCTATGGAACCTAATGAGGAAAAACAACCGGTTGGTTCCGGAGACTGGATTGAATCATCTGAGCAAGTCAAAGCAGTCGAGTCTCCTAGCCTCTCGCAACAAGTAACCAAGTCCTGGCTGAGGGAATCGCTAGAGAGCATCATCCCTGCCTTGATCATCGTGCTGCTCATCAACGCGTTCCTGGCACAGGCCACTCGCGTCGAGGGCCAGAGCATGGAGCCGAACTTACACAATGACGAACGCCTTATCATCGAGAAGGTTTCATACCGTCTCAGGCCTCCCGAACGGGGGGAAATCGTAGTGCTCCATATCCCAGGACGAGAGTCCTCTGCCCCCCTCATCAAGCGCGTTGTCGGTCTTCCGGGCGAGAGTGTAGAGATTCACGACGGGAAAGTGTATGTCCAGGGCAAGGTGCTGGATGAACCTTATCTCACCCAGATGACTTACGGGAACATGCCTGCACGCGTCGTCCCTCCCGGCCACGTCTTTCTGCTGGGCGACAACCGCAATGCAAGCAATGACTCGCGTTTCTTCGGTATGGTCCCCTTCGAAGAGATCGTTGGGCGGGCCTGGCTGCGATACTGGCCTCTTGATGAAATCGGCATAATAGAACCATAGGCCGCTGCGAACAAGCTGACGGGACAGGTATTGCTGCTTACCAGCTATCCAGGCGTGGGAAAGACGACGCTCCCAAGGCCCTAGTCGCTACAATCATGTTGCGCCGACACCCCGCAGCGGATGCCATCAAATCCCATGGATGCCATTGAAACCCATGGATGCCATCAAATCCTATCTCCTAGCTACCCTGATCGAAGTCGCAAGGGACAACCGCGACCAGTTGGTACCCTCAGTCCTGGAACTGCTCGGGGTCCGGATCGATCCCGATACGCTCTAGCAAACAACCGGAGGAGCACTTCTCATGGCTAGAAAAGTCCGGAGGAATGAGCCCTGCCCATGCGGGAGCGGGAAGAAATACAAGCATTGCTGCATGAGGAAAGAACAGACTGCCTCCACGCAACAGCTTACCATGTACCAAGAAGAAGCGGACTTGATGTATCAACTCTATCAATTCTCGCAAAGTCCCCCCTTTAACGCGGACTTGCAGGCCGCCTTCATACTCTTCTGGAATGATCACCAAGCCCCTGGTGCTCTTCGTGCACTGGAACCACTCGACATGGCCCGTTTCTTCGACTGGTATGTCACCGACCAGCGCACCAGCAAGGAACGGCGCCGCATCATAGATCTATTTGCCAATCGGGAAGGTTCCCAATTACGCCCAGAGCAACTCGACATCCTCCGAGCCAGACAAGAAGCCCTGCTAAGCCTGTACAAGCTGCTGGAAGTGAAGGGCAACGAACTAGTGCTGACTGATCTGCTCCGTTCTGGGGAGCACTTCGTCCAAGGCGACGCGTGGAGCCGGGTCGCTACTGCAGGGGACTTGCTCCTGACAAGGGTGATCGAGCTGGAAGATGATGTTCACATCACTCGTGCCGCAACCCTGCTCCCCCCTCAAGCCGAGACAGGGCTCCTTCGCTATGTGCGTGCCCATTTCGAGCGCTATCGTGAGGAGCACTTCAGCGCCGACTGGGATGGCTTTCTCAGAGAGAGTAGCTACCTCTTCAACCATTATCTACTGAGTGAAAACGCTGAATCCTGGCGTACGGCGATCAAGTCCCCATCACCCTACTACGACGGCATCGGAGTACGAGAGAGAATGTCTCGTGCCCTTGAGGAGTTAGAAGCAGAGAGGGTAGAGAAAGCTGTCCCAGAGCGCGAACAGAGTCCCATCGTGCTTCCAGGAGACCTGATCACAGAACAGCACGAAAAAGATAGCGCCACCAAGAAGACCTTCACAGTTTCACAGGGTGGCATCCTACTGCCTGGCCGTCCCGAACCCGATGAGCGTGAAGAGTCACCCTCTATCCTGGTGCCGGGATGCGATTCCTGAGAGGAGATCGAGAGATGCTCAATTCCCGGATATTGAGGACAGTAAGCACAGTCGCGCTTCTCGCTGCTCTGTTTCTGCCCATAATCCCGTGCTGTGCCGAGAGCCCTATGTGGAGCAACTACACCAATACAGACTCCGTGCGAGGCCTTAGTGCTGACGCCGACTATCTCTGGGCCGCCACCAGTGGCGGCCTGGTGCAATGGGACGTAACCACGACAACCTCCCACACATTCACCACTGCGGATGGGCTCGTTGATCACAATCTCCGCTGCGTGCACGTCGACGCATCGGGGAGAGTCTGGTGTGGCACCTGGGCCGATGGAGTGAGCGTGTACGATCACGGAGCATGGCAAACCTTCTCCACAAACGATGGTCTGCCAAGCGATATGGTCATGGACATATCCCACGACGATGAAGGGCGCATCTGGTGCGCAACCGCCACTGGCGTGGGTGTATACGATGGCACCGACTGGTTGATCTACTCCACCGCCAACGGGCTAGTCGGCTCGTGGGTGAACGCCGTGGCTCGGGACCGCCTGGGACGGATGTGGTGCGGGACTACCGTTGGCATAAGTGTCTACGATGACGGCATCTGGCAAACCTATACATCGGCAGATGGGCTGACAAGCAACCGAATCAACGGCTTTGCTTTCGATGACGCGGGGCATGTCTGGGCGGCCACGGCCAGTGGCGTGAGCGAATTCGATGGGACGACTTGGAATCCTCACATCTCTGGCGATATCCGCGGGTTGGCGTTCGACAATCAGGGACGCCTCTGGGCCGCCACCTGGCTCCAGGGGGTCTGGGAATACGATGGCAACTCATGGTACAACTACACAACGGCGGATGGTCTGGCATCCGACGTTACCTCCTCGGTCGTCATGGATTCGACGGGAGGCATCTGGTTCGGCACCATGGGCAGCGGGGTCAGTGGCCTTGCCCACGGAGAGTGGCAGGCTTTGACGATACCAGGGCCGGCCAACAATAACATCACTTCAGTCGTGTATGACCACTCTGGCTATCTCTGGTGTGGGACTAATGTGGCGGGAGTGAGCGTGTATGACGGCAGATCCTGGATCACATACACC
>JAKLPW010000236.1 GCA_022013675.1 Anaerolineae bacterium
ATAATGAGCGCGTGCCTTATCGAGTCACAGAGACGATCCCGACGCAATCCAGGAAGCGGGCAGACATGCGCGCTGCCTCGTATTGGTCCGGCTCATACAAGGCCTCGACGGTCACGTCGCCTTTGTATCCCACCGATTCCAGTACGGCGAAGAACTCACCGAAATCGAAATGACCCATTCCGGGAACCAGTCGATTGCTGTCCGCAATGTGAACATGACCAATGAGAGATGCTGCACTCACCACCGCCGCACCAATCGACGATTCCTCAATGTTCATATGGAAAGTGTCAATGAGAATCTTGACGTTGTGTTTATCTATGCGGCCTACTACGCCCATGATCTCGCGCACCTGGCTGTGATACCCCAATTCGTAGCGGTTCACCGGTTCCAGGTCGATCTCCATGCCATACTGCGCTGCTTCATCAGCGCAGAGGCAGAGACTATCAGTGATGTGCTCCCTCGCCTGCCCCACCGTCTGCCCTTGTTCTAGCCGCCCTTGCATGAGACCCACCAGAATGCGAGGCTGGCCGAATTGGGCTCCATACCGGATCACCTCACTGAGCCGGGCCACTGCTTCAGCCCTCACCGCAGAATCAGGATGTCCCAGTGTCACCCCATGGGCCACCGTAATCGCCCCAGTCCGTAACCCCGTAATCGCCAGGCCACTCTTCTGGAGGAGCTCCTGGATCGTCCCTATGGGCAAGACATAGGGACCAGCAATAAGAGGTTCGATGCCCATGAAGCCCAGGTCGGCCAGGTGCGCCAAGAGCACCTTCCACTCCTCCGCTGGCAAGTCATCTAGTCCGGGTGTGGCCCAAATCCGTCTCATCACTCATGCGTCCTTCCAGTGGCACCAGGCCCCAGGCTTATACCCGACGCCCCAGGTAATCATGCATGAACAGACTCACTTGCGGTCATACGATCCCTGCATGACGGGTGGAGAGAAGATGTAGACAACTTTCAACACCTCGTCGCTGGTGTTGTTAATGCTGTGCTTCACTCCGGGAGGCACATATACACAGGTTCCGGGTCTTACCGGTTCCGGCACCCCATCAAAATAGAACTCCCCCGATCCGGTCAGGACATAGAGGATCTCTTCCTGCTCGAGGTGCACGTGGGAAGGAGCATGTTGCTGGGGGGGGAAGTCGGCCACACCGAAGCACATGCGCTCGGCTGGTCCGAAGTTCGCCGGACCGATGATCATCTTGTGTGCCCGGCCGGGAAGCTGCACGGCTTCCACCTCTGATTCATGAATCGTGTACTTGTTCATTGTGTCCCTCACATTCCTGGTCTAGCAGTTCTCTCACAGCGCCGATGATAGCGCTGGAGTCCATACCATACTTGGACAGCAGCAGATCATATCTTCCAGACTCTGCGAAGGTATTCTGCAGACCTATGCGACGCATGGGCGTAGGCAGATCTTCACCCAGCACTTCCGCCACGGCGCTGCCCAAGCCGCCTTGGATCTGATGATCCTCGATGGCAACTACCCGCCGGGTCTTGGCCGCCGTCTCTACTACCAACTCACGGTCGATGGGCTTGATGGTATGCATGTCTATGACTTCCGCCGACACCCCCGATTCTGCCAGTTCTTCTGCGGCTTCTAGAGCTACGCAAAGCATGTCTCCAAGAGCGATCAGCGAGACATCGTCTCCTTGGCGCAATACCTTGCCCCTGCCGATCTCAAACAGGTCGTCAGGACCATAGATGATAGGCACAGGATCACGAGTGAATCGTAGGTAGACCGGCCCCGGATATGCCGCTGCTGCCCGGACCAGGGCCTTGGTCGCGTAGTAGTCCGCGGGCATGATTACCGTCATGCCGGGTATAGTGCGCATGATCCCCAGATCCTCAGTTCCCTGGTGCGTGACCCCATCGTTGGCCGGCGTGATGCCACCGTGACTGACCGCGATCTTCACATTCAGTTCGGGATAGGCGATGAAGGTTCGCACTTGCTCGCATGCACGCATACTGCCGAAGACTGCATACGTGCTGACAAAAGGTACCTTGCCCGTGGTCGCCAGCCCCGCTGCAGCTACCATCATGTTGGCCTCGGCTACTCCAAACTGGAAGAAACGCCCGGGAAACCTGCGGGCGAAGTGACAGGTGCGAGTAGACTTCGAGATATCGGCTTCCAGCACTACGATGTCAGGGTTCTCTTCCCCCAGCTCCACCAGCACCTCGCCGTAGGCGTCTCGAGTCGGCACGCGTTCACCGCAGGTGTTTGATCGCGGTGTACCCCTCTCCGCCGATGCCACACGCTGGGCATCACTGTGAGAGGAAGATGCCTGACGAGGGGGAAGGTCTCCCTCGCCCCCCTTCCCTCCCCCATTACTCCCGCCCAGCTCGGCCATAGCTTGCGAGAACTGCCCATCGTCAGGCGCTTTCCCGTGCCAATCGCACTCATCCTCCATGAAGGAGACCCCCTTCCCCTTCACAGTGCGGGCGATGATGACAGTAGGCTTTCCTCTCGTCGCCTGCGCTGTCTCGATTGCATCCAGGATAGCCGACATGTTATGTCCATCTATTTCCAGTACCCGCCAATTGAAGGCGCGCCACTTGTCCGCCAGAGGTTCGATGGGCATTACCTCGTGGCAATAGCCGTCTAACTGGAGGTTGTTGTAGTCCACGATGGCCGTGAGGTTGTCCAGGCCGAACTTGGCCGCGGCCATGGTGGCCTCCCAGATCTGCCCCTCGTTCAACTCACCGACACCCACGATTACGTAAACCCGCGCGTCTCTCCTGTCCAATCGTAGCCCTAGCGCCATCCCTACGCCGGCTGAAAGCCCCTGGCCCAGGGACCCTGTCGTGATATCCACACCAGGCGTCTTGTTCATGTCAGGGTGACCTTGCAGACGGCTGTTGATCTCGCGCAAGGTCAAAAGTTCTTCCACCGGGAAGAAGCCCCGCTCTGCCAGACACGAGTACCACAAGGGACAAGCGTGTCCCTTGGATAGGATGAATCGGTCCCGGTCAGGCCAGTCAGGGTTGCGCGGATCCACGCGCATGAAGTGGAAGTAGAGGGCGGTGACGAAATCGGTGGCGGAAAGGGAGCCGCCGGGGTGTCCGGACCGGGCGGCGTGGATCATGGTCAAAATGTCGCGGCGGATTGTGATAACCTGGTTCTCCAACTCCGAGATTGTCTCTTCTCTTTCGGTCATGAGTAATTGCACCCTTCTGATCAGGATTGCTAGTTCATGTCTTTCAGAATGCGGAGGGCTCTGGTATCTCAATCAGCCCGTTGGCATAGCCAGCAGCGGGCAAGTCTCGCCACCGTGGGTGATGACCACGACGTTCGCGTTGGGGCCGTGCCGCCGTAACGACAGATCGACTCCCTCCTGCACGGTGCGTACCCGGGCATGGCCCAAAGCGCGCAGTTGATCATCGGTTAGACCGGTTGAATAGACGCTGACCCGGGCCAGCTCGTTGATGCGAGCGGCGACTACGGCTGTGTTCACTCCTGCCAGATCATGCAGCCCCATGTCCCGAGCTCTCAGACGCATTTCCCGCGACGGGACTCCGGCCAGAGCTACCATGGTGTCCTCATGCACCTTGGTACCAGCGATCCCCTCCGGGCACGGGGTTGCCAGAACGATGTCGCCCCCTCTCTTGACGATCAACTCGGCAGCAAAGAGGCCCTTGATGCCTTGCCAGTAGTCTGGATCGGAGGGATAGGAACTGACCACCACTATGTCCCCCAGGGCCGGGACAGGACGCACCCAGATGTCACGGGCCAGTTCCACACTTCGGCGATGAGCGGTCAGCGTATCGCCAGCCACCAGGTGCACGATTTCTGCATGCCTATTGAGCACACAACAGATCATGAAGTCCAGCCGCACAGACTTGACCACCTGCTCGATCTCCAGCCGCATGGGATTATTCAAGCGGCCCAGGTGTGGCATGGGGCTAATCATGTTGAGGGCGTGGGTCATGTTTGTTGTGTCTTCGCCACAGACTCCTGGCTGGATGATCTTGGCGCCGCCTGCCCAACCGGCCAGGCAGTGAGGTACCGTGTTCCCTATGGCGATAACGAAATCCGACTCCATCACCAGC
>JAKLPW010000237.1 GCA_022013675.1 Anaerolineae bacterium
GAGCCAGGATCATTGGTGATAGCCAGCGTCAAGGCTCCCTGCCGCTTCCCTTCGGCGACGACACTGACGATGTCCGGGGATTGGCCGGATTGGGAGATGCCCAGCACCAGCGCATGGTCAAGGCGAGGCGGCATACCATACATGCTGAAGAGCGAGGGAGCCGCGAGAGCTATAGGCAAGCGATTGTAGGCTCCCCACAGATACTTGGCATACAGGCCGGCGTGATCCGACGTGCCTCGCGCGGCCAGGAATACGTACTCTATCTCATGCTGACGAATCGTCTTGGCCACTTCTCGAATGTGCGGCCACTGGCCGTCCTGCAAACGGGCTAGCACCTCAGGTTGTTCAAGGATCTCGCTTCTTAGGCTCATCTATGGTTTCCTCCTGGTTGGTATTGTAGTATCATTTCGCCGAAGTGTCATACTGAGCAAGCACCCGCCCAACGGGGTTGGGCTCCTACCCGGCGTGAATGATTGGTGGCAGATAAGGGTAAGTGAATGGGAGTGAGGTCACGGTTGCATTTCAATGACACGAGCCCCATTCACTTACCCCTACAATTGCTCTGTTCGTCGGAGAGAAACTCGTTCTTTCTTCTACAAAGACAGCGCAAACTCTCGACCGGTTTCCGCCGAGCTGCACTAGAGACTGCCATAAACCACGCGGCCCTTGACCAGGGTCGCGTGCACGTTTACGTTCTCGTCCATGACGACGAGATTGGCCTCCCGACCGACAGCGATGCTCCCAACGCTGGCAGTCAACCCCATGGCGCGGGCAGGGTTGAGGGAAGCCATCTTGACGGCCTCAACCAGGGGAACGCCGACCTTCTGGTGCATGTTGCGTACGCAGTCGTCCAGGGTCGCCGTGCTCCCCGCGATGGTGCCGTCCGGCAATGTCGCGCGGCCGTCCTTCACTGTCACGGTGTGGCCTACCAAGTCGTATTGCCCGTCGCCCAGACCAGCCCCGGCCATGGCGTCCGTGATCAACACCACGCGATCACTGCCCAGGCAGCGCACCAGCACCTTCATGGCCCCCGGGTGAACGTGAATGGTGTCTGCGATCAGCTCCGCCGTCACCGCATCTGAGGCCAGGATCGCTCCCAGCGCCCCGGGCTCCCGATGGTGGAAACCCCGCATGGCGTTGCAGGTGTGGGTGACGTGAGTGAAATCGGACTGCAGCGCGGCGCTGGCAGTATCGTAGTCCACATTCGTGTGTCCCAGGGAAGCAACTACGCCAGCTTGGCGCAGCAGCGCGGCGACTTCCCGCGCGTGGGGTAGCTCCGGAGCCAGGGTCATCTGGAGAATCCAACCGCCGCCCGCCTCCAGGAGGGCCGTAGCTTCTTCCAGCGAAGGATCACGCAGCCACATCGGATTGAAGGCCCCGGGCCTCTCCTTGCTTAGATAGGGCCCCTCCAGGTGCAGTCCCAGTGGCACGGCGCCCGGCATCCCCCCAGCAGGCAAGATCCCAGCGTACTCTGCGACAATCCGGAGCAGCGATTCCTCGTCGGGGGCAGCCACGGAGCATAGAAAGCCAGTCACTCCGCAACCGGCGACCCACTGGGAGTAGGCCTTCAGGTCCTCGGCCAGTGCACCTCCCTCACCGAAGGTGATGCCGTTCCCGCCGTGTACGTGGATGTCCACGAAGCCCGGAGCCACGATGAGTCCGGGCATATCGTAGAGCGGGCCGGAGGCCCGCGGTCCGTCTTCCACGGGACCCACGTAGGCAATCAGCCCGTCGTCGGAAACCACCACGCACCCGCGCTCGATTACTTCGGTCGGCGTGAAGACTCTCGCGTTGTTCAGTACAGCAGGCATTCTCACTCACCTTATCATCTCAAGGACACAGCCGCACGATGCCGTGCACGTCGTTCCCCTCGGTGTGGGGATGTGACTCGCTGGCTAAGGAGTATACCTCATTTCTCAGCGGCGCTCAAGGGTGGTGGGGGAAGGTCAGCGCGATCGCGTTTGCCTGAAAGGGCCAAGAAACCAGGTTATTAGCTCCGTAGGAGTGTAGATGCCCTGCTATGCAAGGTCTTGTTAGGCGGCCATTCCGGACAAAGCCGGAAACACCTGGTTTCTCTCGCGCTGCGAGCCCTCAAGTGCAACTGCGCAGGGTGAAGGTGCGGGAATGAAGCACGAGTATCACGAATCGACCGTTGATCGATCAGGACATGCCCACGCGGTCACGGCTCCGCTCTCAGTATCTTTGTCTTGACTTCACACAGGTCACAGAACTTCTCTGCGTCCTGCCGTGAGCCGATGATGGTCCCCCAGTGCATAGGGATTGCTAGCTTCGGCTTGATGAGGTTCGCCGCCATGGCGGCCTCGGCTGCATCCATGGTATACTTGCCGCCCACAGGCAGAAGCGCCACGTCCGCCTCGATCTGCTCCATCTCCGAAATCATGTCGGTATCACCGGCGTGATAAACCCGGAGTCCTTCCGGTGTGGTAATAACATAGCCAACCCCGTCCGCTGCCTGCGGATGGAAATCCTTGCCCACGTTGTAGGCCGGCACCGCTTCGACCATCACCCCTTTCACCCTCAACGTGTCACCCGGCTTGACGGTCCTGACGTCGCCCTCAAACTTGGCCGCGCAGGCAGCCGGGGCCACGATGACGGTGGAACCCTTGCGCAACCACTTTACATCGTCAGGGGAACAGTGATCGCCATGGTCGTGGGTGATCAGGATGATGTCGCCCACTTCAGGGGACTTCAGTTGATAGGGATCAATGTAAATAACCCTCTTCCCCTTGATCATGAAACCGGCATGCCCCAGCCAGCGCACGCTGTCGAGCATCAAGCGAAGTGTCACAGGAAACATGCTTTCCCTACCTCTCACTACCTTCGATAATCCCGGGCACCTGCCGCCTTGAATTTCCGCATCGTGCCGAGAGATCGGCTGGCCCGGCCCGCGAATCAGGCTATCTGCCTCGATCCTACCTATTCTTGCTGATACACTATCCGGCCTTTCACCATGGTCAGATAGACGTTGAACTGCTCATCGATTACCACGATATCGGCATCCTTACCCGGCTCTATGCTGCCCTTGTGGTCATCGCTGTGAATGATCGTGGCGGGCGTCAATGTGGCCATCCGGATCGCATCCTTGAGAGATACTCCGACCTGATCCGTCAGGACGCGAAGGTTGTGGTTCATGGGCCACTCGCTTCCCGCCATGGTGTTGTCCTGGCCTGGTGTGGAACCCTTCAGCCTACTGACGCCATCCTGCTTGACGATTTGACGCCCGAACATCTCATACTCCCCGTCAGGCAGGCCAGCCAGGGACACATTGTCGGTGATTACTGCAACTCTTTCAATGCCTTTGCAGCGCAGCAGGATATCCATACCGACAGGCGACACATGATATCCATCTGCGATCAGCTCGGCAGTCACCTGATCGCACGTGAGTGCCCCCCCCACTACTCCCGGTCGCCGGTGATGGAAACCGGTCATCACGTTGTACGTGTGCGTCACGTGACGCGCTCCAGCCTCCACCGCGCGCATGAACTGCTGGTACGTGCCCTTGGTGTGCGCCACCGCCGGGACGACGCCGGCCCGCCGCATCTCTCCTATCAGCTCAAGAGCCCCGTCCAGTTCCGGCGCTACTCCCATGATCTTGATGTTGCCGTCAGAGGCATCCACGTAGCGATAAAACTCCTCGATCGAGGGTTCGCTCAGAGCGCTATCCAGGACCTCCTGGCCAGGCAGCCTCTTCGGGGCCAGGAAAGGCCCCTCCATGTGAACGCCGAGGGACTCGGCGCCGCCCGTGCCCTCCCGTGTTGCGACAGCTATTCCCTCTAGCCCGGCCATGATATCTACACCGGGCACTGGCGCGGTGGTCGGCAGCCAGCCAGTGGTGCCGGTGCCGGCCAGGTACCGGCCAATCTTCTTCACTGCACCAGCGCCGTCGGCGAACATGCCCATTGCGCCGTGATGGTGAAGATCGATGAATCCCGGCGCAACGATCTTGCGGCCCGCATCTATCACCTTGGCGCGGTCGGGCACGGGGATGTTGTGCGCCAGGCCGACAGCAACGATCTTCTCTCCCTGGACCAGGACTACTGCATTTCGCAGGTCCTGCAAGGGAGTGACGACTCGGTGTGCTTTCACAGCGATGATTTCTGAGTCCATCCCCGGTGCACCTCCTCCCGAAGCAATCAGACCCTGGCGGACCGATTGGTCGAGACTCCCGTAGCCAATGTCACTGCCCCCACACCTCGGGCCCAGAGTGAATGGGGCATCGACTTGCTGACCCGGCCACTACCTGGAATTGGTCTTTCGCGGCCCAGCACCCCCAATCAGCTCCAGCGCCTCGTCAACCGATGCGGCCTGCTTCAGCTTCTCCACTCGATCGCTGTCTTCGAGAAACCTGGCCAGCTCCGCCAGAGCC
>JAKLPW010000238.1 GCA_022013675.1 Anaerolineae bacterium
CCGACAGGGGAGCGATGTCACCGCCCATGCTGAAGACCCCATCCACTACTACCAGCTTGCCTACATCGTCGCAGCCCTTGAGGACGCGTTCTAGATGAGCCATGTCATTGTGGCGGAAGCGCTTCATCCGGCCAAATGACAATCGGCAACCATCCACAATACTGGCGTGGTCTTCCCGGTCGGTGATGACCACGTCTCCGCGCCCAACGATCGCCGAAATGGCTCCCAGGTTGGTCTGATAGCCGGTGCTGAAAACCAATCCGGCCTCCTTGCCCACGAAGTCGGCCAGCTTGCGTTCCAGCTCATTATGCATGGACAGATTGCCATTGAGGAAGCGAGAGCCGGTGCAACTGGGACCATACCGCGCGATGGCGTCGGTAGCCGCCCGACGGACTTTCGAGTGGGTGGTCAAGCCCAGGTAGTTGTTAGATCCGATCATGATCAAGCGGTGACCGTTGACCGTCACCTGGGTGCCCTCGGTTTCCGACAGGGGGATGAAGTAGGGATAATACCCTGCGGCTATAGCTTCCTTGGCCCGTGTGAATTGAGCACACTTATCGAACAGGTCCATGCGATCTTCCTCCTCTAAACTGTTTCGTGGCACCAGAGCGTCAGGTTCTGGTTAGATATCCCTGACTGCGGGCCTTGCTGTGGTTTTTGGCTAGACGACGTCCAGAGTAGTGTGTCTGCCCAGAGGTGGGTCTATGCCAGCCTCAGGGCCGTGTGCGGCCACTACCCCACCTCCGAAGGCACAACTTTGGCCCGTAGAGTGATAACACCGCGAGAGCGCAATGGTTACGGGGAAGCCAGTATGCTTGTCCGCCAGAGACGCAGTGGTGGCGCTGGTTGGCGTCGGGGTAACTGTGAACGGAGTAGTGGTTGGTGTGGGTGTCTCTGTCGGCGACACGGGAGTGTGGGTGGGCGTGGGTGTCGTTGTGGGGGGCACCGGCGTGAACGTTGGTGTATGCGTAGGCGTGTGTGTAGGCGGGACTGGCGTATGAGGCACGTACTCCCACCAGAGATGAGCTATGGCGTCACCTCCCCGTTCGTAGTATTCCAGACGTACCACATGCGCTCCTTTGTTGATATCCCGTGTGACCTCCTCATCCTCAAATGAGCCATCCACCCAGTGGTCCAGAATCAACTCATCGTCTATCCAGAGACGAACGCCATCGTCGGCTGTTACATGGAACTTGTGGTGGCCCTCCCTAAATTCCACGCTCCTGGTCCACCGCACTGAGAAGTTGTCTACGGGCAAGCCGGAACCCGGCGATCCGGTGTCCCACTTGAAGGCGATAGCGGCATCGTCGCGAACGAAGTAGGGTTGTCCGGCGAGGTCAGCATTGTCATAGTATGCGCCCCGCCATCCCGAGAACTTCCCAAGGGGTTCCCACCATAGGATGATCTGAGCAGCTCCGAGAGCCTCATAATATTCCACTTGCACGTGGTGGTCGCCAGCAGCTAGTGTGATGTCGCCTTCGAGAGTATAGTTCATTTCTTCATTCCAGGCATCAATGATCAGGCGACTGTCTACCCAGAGCCGCACCCCGTCGTCGGACCGAACGTAAAAGCGATAGTCCCCGGTCGGGAATGAGAGAGTGCGTGTCCAGCGCACCGAGAAGTTGTCCGGGCCAATCTCCGGAGCAGGCGAAGCGAGGCCCCAGGCGAAGTTAACTTCCGCGTCGTTGCGAACCAGGCCCGGATCTCCCTGCAGCAAGCGATTGGAGTAGTACTCACCCTTCCATTCCGGATAGAGGCCAGTGAAGGACCAGGACACGCTGATTTCAGCATCTCCCGTGGCGTCGTAGTACTCTATGAGCACTTCATGTTGGCCTTCGCTCACGTAGTGATCGACAGAGTAGTCCACTGCTGCGCCGTCATGCCATTCATCCAGGATGATGGTGCCATCAAGATAGAGCCGCACCCCGTCATCGGCTCGTGCCCGAAAGCGGTGGCCACCTTCCTGGAAGTACCAGGTGCCGGTCCAGCGGACAGAGAAATGATCTGTGGGTAATGCTGCAGTGGGGCCTTCCCCGGCCCACTTGAAATAAATGATGGGGTCATCTCGTGTAAGCACCGGTTCTCCAGAGAGGAAGGGATTAGGGTAGTATTCGCCCTTCCAGGCCGCGATGGGAAAAGACGTGGGTGTTGGTGTAAGTGTCGGTTCGGCGGTAGGTGGTGGAGTATCTGTGACCGGAGAAGGCTCCTGATGTAGGACCGTGATGCGCTCCGCGATCAATACTCCCTCTGGGGTAAGATAGCCCAGAATCCGGACAATATCATGGGTGGCGATTTGCCCGAGCGTCATAGAAGCGCCGTCCGTCAATACCAGGATGGTATCCTCTGTCAGGATGGCCTTGTCCCCTGGGTAGTCCTGTGAAGTGAAGGTGATGATTCTCGCGGCCAGGTTCACATTCTGGACAGTTCCCTCTACCACGATCTGGGTCGGAGTTGGTGTGGCGATAGGTCCCGGCGTGAAGGTAGGCTGGCTGACTTTGAACCAGGCTGTGGCTTCTTCTTTGGCCCCTTCGGTCCGCGCCACGATCCAGACTTGCGCTAGCCCAGTCCACTGCTTTTCCTGGGGAAAGGCGAAATAGGCCGTGAAGTCACCACGGGCGTCGGCTCGGGCAGAAGCATAGACGTTGTCTTGGTCAGGGGTGCTGTGAGGTATGGTGATCAGGATATCCAACTGCTGCCCGGCCTTCCAGCCAGTTCCGGTCACGGTGATCAAAGTACCCGGTCTGCCGTTGTCCGGTTCTATGCTGATGGTTGGTGGTGCGTTTCCTCGGGAGCGCGATATCCACACGAAGGCAGCTATGGAAAGGAGTAGTGCCAACACTACAACTATGCTGATGATGAGCAGGGTGCGTCCGGACATGGATGATCCCTTCACATCGTACCTCCTTCAATGTGACCTGACTTGTCCAGGCACGAGCATGTGCTTGGCTCGTCCAGGACTTGACTTTGCATACTCATAACGCCTGGTGGGCGCTGATTGTTCCGTTGCTCGGCTGTTTCCCACGCCTAGAATTACTGGGGTCTTGCGAATCTGCCTTCGACCTACGGGGATCCCTTCTCCCCTCTCACTGGATGACTCAGCATCTTTAGATTGCCTGGAGTATATCATAACTATGCCTCTGGTGCAACGCACCTCCTGAGCACTGCCGCGAGGCGGTGCCATTTTCCATTTCCTATGCCACCTTCTTTATGGTATAATAGATCAAGGTATCGGGGCGTATCGAGGACAAGGAGGGGACGTCTTCAATGGCGAAGCTTGCGTCTGCACAGCAAAGGAGGCGATCATGAAGAGAATGAAAGAACGGCCCCTGTACAGGTTTGGATATCTGGCCTGTCTGCTGGTTCTGAGCTTAGCGCTAGTGGCTCCGATATCAGCTCACTATCCCTCGGGCGAGGGCGCGCGCTTAACCACGAAGCCGGAGCCGGTGGAAGCGCCCAAAAAATCGACAGATCCCAAATCGCCCTCTACAGGCAAGGGTTTCGTGCCGCCAACCACAGATCTTTCCCACCTGACGGGGCAACGAAGGCCACAAGTGTCCCTGGCTCTGGCGAGCAGCTTCGACTGGCGCACTACAGGCAAGGTCACCTCGGTGAAGAATCAGGGGGGGTGCGGTTCCTGTTACGCTTTCGCCGCCCTCGCGAATATCGAATCCCGCTTGCTGGTAGGAGGGGAGAGCAGCTACGACTTCTCCGAGAACAATGCTAAAGAGTGCAACTGGTACGACACGAACTGCAGCGGCGGCAACTATACGAAGATGGCTAGTTGGCTCTCCAAGCAAGGCACGGTGCTCGAATCGTGTGACCCGTACGTAGCCAGCAACGTCAGTTGCAAGAGTACCTGCTCTTATCAGAAGACTCTGCTGGATTGGAGAATCATCTCTGGCGATGCTGTGCCCAGTACCGGTGTCCTGCAGAGCTACATCCAGGCATATGGCCCGGTCTATACTTCTTTATATGCTGGTGATAGTGATGCCTGGGAGACGGAGTTCCAGGGTTATGATGGCTCTTATGCCCTCTACTACGCTGGAGCGGAAGAACCGAATCACGCCGTGCTGATCGTTGGTTGGGATGATAGCCTCGTACATGCCGGTGGCACCGGGGCCTGGATCGTGAAAAATAGCTGGGGTACAAGCTGGGGTGGTACCTGCGGCTACGGAGCGGAGAGTGGCTATTTCACCATTGCCTATGGTTCGGCGAACATCGGCAAGTACTCCTCGTTCACGTACGACTGGCAAGACTACGACAGCAATGGCGGCCTCATGTATTATGACGAAGGTGGTTGGGTGACTTCATGGGGATATGCTAGCACCACAGCCTGGGGCCTGTGTAAGTTCGTGCCCTCGGAGAACACGTACGTCACGAGGGTGGAATTCTGGACTGCAGATGCTACCACCGACGTCGATGTGTATCTCTATGACGATTTCGACACAAGTACGACATCACTCAGCAATATTCTGCACAGTGAGGTGAATCACTCTTTCAACGAAGCTGGCTATCATTCAATAGAGGTGAATCCTCCTCTGCCGGTGACGACCGGGGACGATATCATCGCCGTGGTGAAATTCACCAACGTCAGTTCCACCTTTCCCGTGGTGACTGACGCGCAGGGGCCCAGTGAGACGCAGCGCACCTATCTTAGTTCGAGCGGCAGTAACGGCTCGTGGACGGATCTGGGAGTTACTTACAGCGATGATGCGGCCATCCGTTTGCGCACCTCGAGCACGGCCCCTACTGCCACTCCCACGGCAACAGCTACAGAAACCGTGACTCCCTCACCGACCACGACTTCCACCGCGACGCTGACACCAAGTCCAACCACCACGCCGACAGCGACGCAGACGCCCGCAGGCACAATCCCTGCTCCGACGATCACGAATACGCCTACTCGTACGCTCACTCCCACGGCTACTCACACAGCAGGTCCGTCGCCCACTCCGGGTGCGGTGCTAAACATCCCCCTGATCATGAAGAACCATGGGGCAGCACCTGTGCCTACCGTCACTCCGACCGTTCCACTCTGCGACGAGCTGGTGAGAAACGGCGGATTCGAATGGCCTGAGGATCGTTATTTGGACTGGTACTTCGTGCCCACGGAGCACACGGCAGGGCGCTCGTCGACGGAAGCCGTCGAGGGCATATACTCCGCGGCGCTGGGCATCGTCCCTCCCGACCCATATCAGGAAAGCTACTCCGTGGTTCAGCAAAGGATCACGATTCCCGCTGATGCGCTATCCGTGGAGCTATCGTTCTGGTACAAGCCTTTCACTGAGGGCACAGAATGGACGGGTGCGGAGGACGTGAGTTGGGAAGGGTTCGACCCGCAGCACCTGATGGCTGGTCAGATGCCTCTCCTGAACGGCACGGGGGGACGCAACCAGGCCACTGACAGCATTGGGAATTGGCAGTCCTATGACTGGCAGATGCTGATCTTACTCGATTCGTCATACGGGTTCGACCCGGCAGATGTGCTGCTGCATACCAGGTCTAACAGTGGGGACTGGGAATACGCTTCCTTTGACCTAAGCAGCTATCGTGGTCAGACCAGATACCTACACTTCTGCGTTTTCAATCGAGGTTGGGGTGGAGGGCGAACGTGGATGTACGTGGACGATGTCTCCGTTCAATCCTGCGACATCCCCACCCTTGTGCCTACGCACACTCCAACGCCGACCCGCACGCGCACACCGACTCTCACTTACACTCCTAGCGTGACGCCGACGCCAACGAAGACTTACACACCGACTACTACGCCCAGCGTCACGCCTTCCATGACGCCCTCGCCAACCTATACAACAACGCCGACGCCAAGTCCCACTTTGCCTCCCACTTGGGATTGTGAGAACGTGATCCTCAATGGTGATTTCGAAGATGCCGAGAGTGAAGTCTGGGTGCGTCCCATTCTGATAGCCAGGGCCGAGTACTCGACAGTGACGGCTCACGAGGGAGTGCAATCCATGCGTTGCGGGATCGTTCATCCTACGCCTGATGCCTGGACCGAGTCCTCTGTCTATCAGACCGTGGCTATCCCGGCCGATGCTGAGAGGGTGGAGCTAACATTCTGGTACAAGCCCTACACCGAGGACACGGAATGGTCAAACGCTGGGGAACTGAACTGGGAGGGCTTCAATCCAGCGGACGCCATCCTGGGACACGAGGTTCATAGAGAGATCAACGAGTCAGTGGACAACCTATGGAGTGGCATCGACTCTCAGCAATGTCTCATCCTGGCACCAGGTTCATACGGCCTGCTGGCCAAGGTGCTGAGGGAGAATTCTGACAGTAGGATCTGGACAGAAGTGACCTATGACCTGGGAGCTTATCGTGGGCAGAGCATAGTGATCTACTTCAACGTGATCAATAATGGCATAGGGAATAAGCGGACCTGGATGTATGTGGATGAAGTAGAGGTAAACGTGTGCCGCTGGGCTACGGTCACCCCTCCGCCACCAACGCCGACGATGCCCTATCCGTATCCAGAGGCGTCCCACGATGATGGGGAGACGCTGTTGGATAGGCTGGTGCGATTCGTCACGGGGCGATAGATTCCACCGCTACGGCTTGCAGCCGACACAGGATGATGCCGAGCAAGAGGCACAACTGCTGCCAGCGGTGCTGCCAGCACCGCTGGTGGCCTTGGTAGAGCCGTCCGCTGCCCTGCTGAAGCTGGAAAAGAGAGAAAGGATGCGCTGAACATCCTCTGTCTGACAGTGAGGGCAAGTAGCAGTTGCATCGGCTTGTGTCATGCTGCGCAAGAGATCGAATATCTGACCGCAGTGGGCACAGCGGTACTCATAAAGAGGCATAGTTCTCACCTCGGGAAGTTGTGATAGCAAAAGGATTGTACTCCAAAGTCAGACGGTCGTCAATCAGGGTGTTGAGAGTCTCGAAAGAAGGCCTCGGAGGCCTATGGTAC